>CALBTQ010000470.1 GCA_937967875.1 uncultured Pseudomonadota bacterium | reverse complement strand
GATCGTATTCGGTGACTGGAGTTCAGACGTGTGCTCTTCCGATCTCGGCAACAACGGAATCGTGTTTTTCGGATTGTAAATGATCACGTAGGAAAACGAGAGATAGGAAAGGAAAAACCACCAGCCCACGAAATTGAACGCACGCAGCCGCGCATTGACCTTGTTCAAGTTGAACACGAAGCCGGCCAGCGGCTTGACCATGAGGAAGCCGCCGAAGCTGAGCATCGTAGCGACCACCACCTTGAGCGAATGCTTGTCGTAGTAGCAGTCGCGGAACAGCGCCGAGTAGAACTTGAGGCACGTCAGCAGCGTGCTTTCGGTTTCCGGCCGGTTCAGGTCCATCTGCTGGCTGTAGGAGGAAAAATTGGCGATGCCGCGCGGCAGGTACCAGATCGACGCGATCAGCCCGGTGATCAGCGCCGCGCCCAGCGCGTTGGTCAGCGGATGCGAGCGTCCGGTGAACAGCATCATGGTGATAAACAGGCACAGCGCCGTGCCGCCGAGGAAAATCAGATCGAAGGGCATTTTTGAATTGGGGAACAGGTCGAAGAACACCGACTTGGTGTCGGCGTTGTACATCAGCGCGCTGATCGTTCCGGCAACGACCAGGGAGACGAGCAGGCGCACGGGCAGTTTAAGCAGCGGCTTGGCGGCGTTCATTTCCTTGCGCGTCTTCCACAGCGCTTCCAGCCAGCCGGGGACGATCCCGACGATCGCGCCGGACAGCACCATGACGAACGATTGCTTCGCCCACGCGGCCAGCCCGATGGCGATGCCCGCGGCGATCGAATAGCCGCGATGCGTGAAATGGTTCGACATCACGATCATCAGCACGGCCAGGGCCAGCATCGCGCCCAGTTGATGCTCCAGCAGGTATTGCCGCGCCATGTCGTTGATCGCCGGATTGAATGCGGTCAGCACCATCGCCAGCAGACCGGTGCGCTGGTCGAATAACCGCACGCCGAGAAGAAAAATGCAGATCATCAAAACGGCGGTAAAGAAAAGCTGGCTGATCATCGCCACGTCATAGGTGCGGCCGAACAGCGCGTAGAACGCGGTGGTCACCATCGCCAGCGGCGGGTAGCCGGAGAATCCGCCGATCAGCGCGTCGTAGAACGATAGCTGCGGATTGTCCAACCCGTTGAGGAACTGGATCGGCCCCATGATGTGCGACAGCTCGTTGCCGTTGGGCGGCCGCTGGTCGACCAGGATGAACAACAGGTTCACGCCCAGCATGAAAGCGAGGATCACGCAAAACAGGATGATCGTCGTTTTGGTCAGCGGCTCGCGGCGCATCGTCTTACATCCCCTTGAATACGCGCGCCAGCCACAGCAGCCAGCGCACCTTCCACGGCTTGGGCCACAGCAGCGCCCGTTGCCGCTTTTCGGCCAACTTCAGATACGACAACGGCTTGCCGCCCGTGCGCAGTTCGCGGAAGCAGGACAACTCGATGAACAACGCCATGTACAGCGGGTTGAATTTCTCGGCGATCCAATCGGCGTAGGTTTGATAGCCGTGGCGGAAATCCAGACTCTGATCGGCCTGACCCAGCGCGTCCAGCGTGGTGATCAGGCTGATCTGTCCGCCTTCCTTGCCCAACAGCAGCGAGGTGAACGGCCGTGAGTTCTCGAACACGAAAAAGCCCATCGTCGTGTCGTCGGGCCAGATTTTGTTGAAGATCTTTTCAACCTTTTCGTACGGCGGCAGATTGAGCGTGAAGGGTTTGGCCGGATACCAGAAAGCCATTTCGTCAAGCGTATGCACCACCGCCGCGACCAGGTCGAACAATTGCTTGACGTAATTGTCGTTGGCCGTCACCGCCGCCTGCGCTTCGGCGAAGATCGTCGGCAGCGCGTGACGGGGCAGGGCGAGCAGCGCGTCGGCTTCCGCCGCGGCCAGCGCCTCGTCGAGACGGTCGTCCCCCGGCCAGACAAAGCCCCACAGCACGCCCTTTTTGCTGTGCAGCGCCTTGAGGCACCGGTCGCCGTCGAGCAGGCACAGCAACAGCGACGGTTGCGGCGTCTGCTCGCCGGCCATCAGCCCCAGCAGGTTCAGCCAATGCCGGACATCGGTATCGACCACCAGGACGTTTGGGGCTAGCACAGTTCCACCTCCAGAATCCGCACGGTGTACGGATTCATCGCCAGGGGCACGACCTCGCGCCCGTAAAACGTCTCGCCGCTTTCCAGATCGACCAGGCATTCGCCGGTGGACACCTGCACCTCGGGGCGCTGCGGTTCGCCGGTCGGATTGACGATAAACAGATATTTTTCCGCGTTTGGACCTAGGTGCAGGCTGCTTTCGCACGGCGGCGTTGCCGGGTAGACCGGATCGATGTGCAGATGCCGCGCAATGCTCTTGACCACCGCTTCGGCGTCCGCGACGGGCAGCGGCACTTCGGCGACGAGAATCAGCCGCCCCGCGCCGGCGTTGCACACCAGGGTGTCGATCGCGCAGTCCAGCCGGTGCGTCGGCCGGCTGGTGAAATTGTCGAGGGTCGAAAACTCGCGCATGCGTTCGTCGGCCGAAGGCACCTCCGGCCCGCAAATGAGGTTGCCGCCGGCCTCGATGTACGCCGCCAGGCGCTTCTGCGTTTCGCGGTTGAGAAATTCGAAGGTCGGACACACCACGGTGCGGTATTGCGACAGCCGGTCCAGCGGCAGGTCGCTCGCCCCGATGACGTAGGAAATGCCCAGCCGCGTCAGCGCCGTCTCCCAGCCGCGCAACATCTTCGCATGCAGCAGTTGAATCGGCCGCGAGAAGCCCAGCGGATCCTCAAAGCACAGTTCTTCGAGTTGGTACTTGCCTTCCATCACCAGCGGCGGAATGGGATTGAGCGCGTAGGAAGCGTTTTCCAACCGCTCGTAATCGCGCACCGACAGCAGGCAGATTTCGACCTTGCGCTCCAACTGCCAGGGCTTGATCTTATGCAGCACGTCCAGGTGTTGCCGGTAGAAATTCCAGTAGTTCTTGCGCACGCCGCCGTGGCGGGTGATCGGGCTGCCGTACCAGCGCTCGCGCTCGACGATCATGTAAAAGTTGATGCCCTTCACGCCGTGCATCCAGGCGACTTTGGTGGTGAAAATCTGGTCGTCCAGGTCGACCGCCGGCCACGCGTGATAGCAGCCGCTGCCGAATTCCGGGCACACCGGAAAGCGCGACTGGCCGGTCAGAAACAGCAGACGGCGCTTGAGCAGCGCGTACTCGTTTTTGTGCATGTAGGCGTCGAGCCCGCAAAAATCCACCGCCTGCTCGACGCGCGTATAGCTCAACGGGCTTTGGTGCGTGCCCGGCGGGAAGTTATGGAAGAAGGGTAGGTTGCGCACGCCGCGCTCCTCCCACATCATACGCAGTCGCGCGAGGCTGCCGGCCAGCATTGCTTCCTTGAATTCGATCCAATCGAGATAGTAGGGCAGGTCTTCCGGTGTGCGGGCGCGGAAATCGTCGGGCATCGCCAGGTCGGCCAGGTGCGTATCGAGCGCGTAGGCGTCGGTCACGCGGTCGGCGTCGCCGTATTTGTCTTTCAAAAAGCCGAGCCACTTGCTGCGCGCGTCGGGGTGATAGTCCACGTCGAAAGGCGCTGTGCGGAAGAAAAACGACGATTCGTTGTCGGTCTGCAGCGCCAGCACTGGGCCGTGCGGGGCGATGCGCTCGCGGACGATCGGCGCGACGGCGTCCAGCCACAGCTCCACCTCGCGCCAGAAAGCCTCGCTGGCGTAGGAAATCGCCGGGAAGGTGTGCGGCGGGATCGGCATCATCACCGGGCCGCCGCTGGCGTTGCGCATCAGAAACGCAGGATCCTCGAACAGCCGCGCCGGGTAACCGAAGCCGGTCAGCTCGGCGTTGATGTGCGGACCGGGCCGCACCAGCACGCCCAGGCCCATTTCCTCGGCCAGGTCGATGAAGCCGCCGAGATTCTTGTTGGGCTCCAGGTCGCCGAAATCGAAATTACCCGGATTCGTCTCGTGCACCGACCAGGGCACATAGATGCAGATCATCCGCAGGCCCAGTTCGCGCACGCGTTCCAACAGCGTCGGCCAGAGATTGGCCGGATGGCGCCAGTAATGAATGTCGCCGGAAACGATGGGCAGACGATGCCCGTTGACGTTCAGCCGCCAGCGATCGAGGGAAACGCTCACCGTTTAACTCCCCGATGGTTCAGGTCGTCGCGGATGCGCGCGGCGATCACTCCCAGTGCGACGGCGTTTTTGCCGCCCTCGGGGACGATCAAGTCGGCGTAGCGCCGGCTCGGCTCGACGAAGGCGCTGTGCATCGGCCGCACCTGGTTGATGTACTGCTCGATCACCGAATCCACCGAGCGCCCGCGGTCGCGGATGTCGCGCCGCAAACGACGAATGAAACGGATGTCGTCGTCGGTCTGTACGAAAATTTTAATGTCGCACAGGTCGCGGATTTCCGGGATCGCCAGAATCAGAATGCCCTCGCAGATGATCACGTCGCGCGGTTCGATCAACCGCGAGTGCGATTGGCGCAGGTGGGTGACGAAATCGTAGATCGGCTCCTCGATCGCTTCGCCGCGGCCCAGGCTCCGCAGATGCTCGCACAACAATTGCGTGTCGATCGCGTCGGGATGGTCGTAGTTGATCAGTGCGCGTTCGTCGGCGTTCAGATCGCTGCGATCGCGATAGTAGCTGTCCTGGTACACCACGACGACGTGCTCGGCCCCGAGCTGGCGTTGCAGACCGCGCGCCACCGAGGTTTTTCCCGAACCGGTGCCCCCGCTGATGCCGATAATCAATTTCCGTTCGGACATAGTCGTTTCCCGTTTCCCAAACGTTCGCGCTGGAAGTCGTTACGTTCACGCCGCACTGAAAAAATAATGCTAACAGATCGCTCGGGCTCCGCCTAGTCCCAAATCGTAATTGCGCTCATTGCACGCGGGAAAAATATCGCGGATTACGGTATAAACGGTGTTGACACAGCCGATTCGATTTGCTGGAATCGGGCGCCCGCGTGGGCGGGAAGGAGGATGCCATGCTGTCGGCCATCGGCGCATTTTTGTTTATCTTCTGTTGTCGCGTCATCGACGTGAGCATGGGCACCTTGCGCATGCTCTACACGGTGCGCGGGCGCAAGTATCTGGCCGGCGCGCTGGGCGCGGTCGAGGTCGGCGTCTTCCTCGTCGCCATCTCCAAGGTCGTCAATTCGGCGAACGATCCCCCGCGGTTCCTCGGTTATTGCCTGGGTTTCGGCGCCGGCGTCGTGCTGGGCATCACCATCGAAAATTGGCTGGCCCCAGGCAACACCGCCGTCTCGATCATCAGTCGTGAGTCCTGGTCGGAAATCTCCACGGCTTTGCGCGACGTGGGATTCGGCGTCACCGAAACGATCGGCCGGGGCAAGGACGGTCTGGTCCACATCATCCATTCCACCATTCGCCGCCGCGATTTTCCCTATTTAATGCAAGTGGTTAAAGACACCGACGCCAATGCCTTCATCACCACCGGCGAGGCGCATTTCGTGTATCGCGGTTACTGGCACAAAATTAAACGTAAGTAACAAGAAAAATATTTGACAAGCTCGCCGCTTCGATGTATACACCCTTATTAGTAATGATTATCATTTTCATAAATCGAAGAATTCGAGATAAAAGAAGTGGCCGATATTCATAAAGAACGCATGACCAAACAGCGCGAAATCGTTCTGGAAGAGTTGCGCAAGACCCGGATGCATCCGACGGCCGACGAACTCTACGAGCGGGTGCGCAAACGGCTGCCGAAGATCAGTCTGGCTACAGTTTATCGCAATCTCGAATGGCTGGCGGAGCGGGAGATTATTCGCAAGATCGAGCATACCGGCAGTTCCAAGCGCTTCGATGCCGATATGGACGATCATTTTCACATTTTTTGCGTCGAATGCGGGCGTGTCGACGATTTTCCGGTTGAATCGACCCTGAAGGATGCCTACGATGTACATATTCAGACGGATTATCGGGTTTTGGGACATCGAACCAAGTGGTTCGGCATTTGTCCGCAATGTCAGCGCAAAGAGAAAAACACAAACGAAAAGCACGATGGGTAACAAGCCCGTCCGCGGGTTACGAACGATATGTTAGTGGGACAAAATAAGTAAAATTTGAAAGGAGCGATCATGGCTAGTGTGAAAGGCACCAAAACCGAGAAGAATCTATTGGCCGCTTTTGCCGGCGAGTCCCAGGCGCGCAACCGTTACACCTATTTCGCCAGCCAGGCGAAGAAGGAAGGGTTCGTGCAGATCTCCAAGATTTTCGAAGAAACGGCCGACCAGGAAAAAGAACACGCCAAGCGTTTTTTCAAGTTCCTTGAAGGCGGCATGGTGGAAATCGAAGCGATGTTCCCCGCCGGCGTGATCGGCACGACCGCCGAAAACCTGAAAGCGGCGGCGGGCGGCGAGCACGAGGAATGGACCGACCTGTATCCCGCGTTCGCCAAAACCGCGCGGGAAGAGGGCTTCGAGAACGTCGCCAAGCTGTTCGACGCAGTCAGCATCGCCGAAAAGCAGCACGAAAAACGGTACCTCGATCTGTTGAAGAACATCGAAGCGGGCAAGGTGTTCAAGAAAGACCAGGAAGTCGTCTGGCGTTGCCTGAATTGCGGTTACCTGCACGTGGGCGTTGAAGCGCCGACCGCCTGCCCGGCGTGCGCGCATCCGCAGGCGTATTTCGAACTGCTTGGCGAAAACTGGTAAACAAGGAGTTGTGCATGAGTTCCGTAGCCGATGCCGAATTGATCGCGGCAGTCGAGGTGGCCCGCGACGCGGAATGGGAAGCGTATAACTATTATCTGACGGCCGCCGGTAAAGCCATCGATGAGCGGGCGAAGGATTTGTTTACGCAACTCGCCGACTTTGAAAAACGTCATTTCGAGACGCTCAAACAGTGGCTTAGCACGCATAGCGTCGGCCGGTTTTCCGGCTATGCCGGCATGGAGTTTCGCGGCTATCGACCCGGTGTGCCGGCGGCGACCCTGTCCATCGAGCAGCTCAAATCGTCGATTGACATTCTGCAAGTGGCGATCGAGGCGGAACGTCATGCGCAACAGTCCTATCTCACCTTGGCGGAAAAAGCCGTCAACGAGCAAGCGCAGCAAATGTTGCGCCGCATGGCGACGGAAGAGGAAAAACATCTTCGTATACTGGAAGATCAGTTTTATGCCCTTTCCAACAAAGGAATGTGGGCATGGGGTGAATAACGAAACGCGATCCACTTTTTGAGTAGGAGAATTGAGATGAAGTACGAATGCATGGTTTGTGGCTACATTTATGATCCGGCCGCCGGCGATCCCGACAACGGGGTGGATCCGGGTACGCAGTTCGCCGATCTGCCCGAAGACTGGGTTTGCCCGGTGTGCGGCGCGGAAAAAGACCAGTTCGAACCGGCCGAGTAAAGCGGTCGCTTCGGGCGGGGGAGGCAACCGTTTATTTGCTTGGAGGATTGAATCATGAGTCAGCAAAATAGGGTTTACCAATGCGAAAAGGGCACGCTCGTCGAAATCGTGATCGCCGGTGAGTGCGAGAACTTACACTGATGCGGCGAACCGATGACCAAATTGGAAGAACAAACGGCCGACGCGACAACCGAAAAGCACGTCCCGCTGATCGAAAAACAGGCGGACGGCTACCTGGTCAAAGTCGGCTCCGTCGCGCATCCGATGTTGGATGCGCATTACATTCAGTTCATCGAGTTGCACACCGAGGACATGGTCTACCGCAAATACCTCAAGCCCGGCGACGCGCCCGAGGCCTTCTTCGCGGTCAAGGCCGACAACGTGTGGGCTCGTGAATTCTGCAACATTCACGGTCTATGGAAGGGATAAGTCATGCTTAAGAAAAAAATCGAAAAAGCGCTCAACGATCAAATGAACTTCGAGGCCTATTCCGGCTATATCTACCTGGCCATGGCGGCCTGGGCCGAATCGCAGAACATGGGCGGCTTCGCCAATTGGCTGCGCGTGCAGTTCCTCGAAGAGACGATGATCCACGCCAAGAAATTCCACGACTTCATCATCGACCGCGGCGGCGTGGCCGTGTTCGACGCGGTGCCCAAGCCGCAGGCCGAATACGCGAGCATGCTCGAGGTGTTCCAAGCGGCCTACAAACATGAAACCGTGGTCACCGATCGTATTTACAAGCTGGTCGAACTCGCTGAGAAAGAAGGCGATCGCGCCACCTTCCAGTTCCTGCAGTGGTTTATCGAGGAACAGGTGGAAGAGGAAAAACAGACCGACGATATCGTTCAGCAGTTGAAAATGATCGAGAAGAGCGTCAACGGCTTGTTCATGCTCAACCATGCGTTGAAGGGGCGGACGTTCAACCCCGCCGGCTGATCAAACAAAGCTGTGTCCGCCGATCCCGCCTAGTGGGATCGGCGGGCTTTTTCACAATCGCATCGACCGTCAGAAAGGGGGCTTGCCTTGGACGCGGTATTCCTTTCGCGCATCCAGTTCGCCCTGACCGCCGGTTTCCATTACATCTATCCGCAACTATCGATCGGCATGGGCTGGTTGATCTTCTGGATCATGACCAAACATCTGCGCACCGGCCGGCCGCTGTATCGCGCGATGGCGCGTTTTTGGATCCATATCTTCGCCCTGACTTTCGCGGTGGGCGTGGCCACCGGCATCGTCATGGAGTTCGAGTTCGGCACCAACTGGGCCAACTACTCGCGCTTCGTCGGCGACATTTTCGGCGCGCCGCTCGCCGCCGAGGGGCTGATGGCCTTCTTCCTCGAGTCGACCTTCCTGGGCATGTTGCTGTTCGGCTGGAAGCGGCTGTCGGTCAAGGTGCATTGGTTTTCGTCGCTGATGGTCGCGATCGGCACGACGATGTCCGCGTTCTGGATCATCGTCGCCAATTCGTGGCAGCAGACGCCCACCGGCTACCGGATCGTCGAGGGCCGCGCCGAGCTGGTCGATTTCGCCGCCGCGGTTTTCAATCCCTCGATGATGCCGCGTTTCGAGCATGTGATCGTCGGTACGCTGATCGCCGGTTCGTTTTTCATGATGGGCCTGTCGGCGTATTTCCTGATCAAGAAACGGCATCTGGATTTCGCCAAGGAATCGTTTCGCATCGCCATGACCGTCGCACTGATCGCCGCGGCCGCGCAGTGGGTGACCGGGCACCATCACGCGGTGCAGGTGGCCAAGACGCAGCCGACCAAGCTGGCCGCGATGGAAGGTCTGTGGGAAACGCAGACCAACGCGCCGCTGCTGGTCATCGGCTGGCCGGACACCGAGGCAGAAAAGAATCTCTTCGAGATCAAGCTGCCCGGCTTGCTGAGCTTCGGCGTCTACGGCGACTGGAACGCCGAAATGAAGGGCCTCAAGGAATGGCCGCGCGAAGAGCGTCCGCCGATCTTCCTGACCTTTTTCCCGTTCCATTTCATGGTCGGCCTGGGTGCTTATTTTCTGCTGTTCAGCGCGTTGGCGATGTTCCTGCGCTGGCGCGACAAGCTGTGGGACGCGAAGTGGTTCCATTACGCTGCGCTGTTTTCGATCCCGCTGCCGATCGCCTCGAACCTGCTGGGCTGGATCACCGCCGAGGTCGGCCGCCAGCCGTGGATCGTCTACGGCCTGCTGCGCACGCGTGACGGCTATTCGCCGGCCGTGCCCGCCGCACACATCCTGACCTCGATCATCTTCTTCACGTTGATCTACTCGCTGTTGCTGGGCCTCTGGGTGTTCATGTTGCGCCGGACGCTTATCAAAGGCCCGGAACCGGTCGCCGAAGCCGAGGAGGTGGCGTCATGATTACCTTGCAGATCGTCTGGTATTTGCTGGTGGGCGTGTTGCTGACCGGCTACGCAATCCTCGACGGCTTCGACCTGGGCGCCGGCTTCTGGCACCTGTTCGTCAAAAAGGACGGCGAGCGCCGCTTGTTTCTCAACGCCATCGGGCCG
>CALBTQ010000469.1 GCA_937967875.1 uncultured Pseudomonadota bacterium | reverse complement strand
ATACGGCGACCACCGATCTCTACACTCGTTCCCTACACGACGCTCTTCCGATCTATCGACCAGTATTTGGCCGCGAACATCAATTGCGCCGTCTGCCGCATGCCCCGTGCCAAGTACTCGTTGTCGATCACTTCCCAGATGCCGGGAATCAGCGACAGCACGGCCGCGATGGCGAGGATGAATCCCTCTACCGTCAACCACGACAGACCGGCCGGCGCTTTGTTTTGTTGCGTTTCTTCGCTCACCGCTTCACCCGAGTTGTTGGCTTGTCATTGTAACAAAAATTCGGCGACAGACCAGTAGGCGGATCTTTGGCGGATCATTGGGGAAGGAACGTACCGTTGCGATACAACTCGCGGCGCACATCGCGTGCGGAAAATTCCGCGGCCAGGCGCCATTGATCGCCGTTGCCGATCGCCGCCGTTGCGTGGGGCGCGAAGCCGATCAAAAAGTCGGCCGTCGCCAGGTCCGTCGCCGGATCGAAGCCCGGCGGCTCGCAGGTGATTGTCCCTTTTTGGCCGAAGGCGCAATTGTACAGCCGCGCATTGATGTTCTCGCGCGTCAGGTAGTAGCTGAGCGGGAAGTTGATGGAGTGCTCGCAATAATAGGGGGTTGTTCCGGGCGGCGTATCGACGAACTGCACGATCACCACCGGTCGCGACTTTCCGGCGTACTTTTTAATGATGGCGCCCACCTGCTCGAGGCCGAACGCCTGACGATCCGGCGGACCGACGTGGATGTCTTCGCGATAATCGCTGGTTTTAAAGCGCACCGACGGCGTCAGCGCCTGCACCCAGCCGTTCTCCGACAGGTGCTTGGGCTGCGCCAGACCGAAGGTCAGTCCGGTCCACACTCCCAGCGCCAGCAGCGCCGTCAGCGAACCGGCGACGATCCGCACCGCTTGGCTGCGCCAGGCAAACAAGCCGCTGGCGGTGAGCGCCGCCAGCGCGGGCAGCAGCGGAATCAGGTAGCGCGCCAGTTTCCAATCGAGGTTGGAAAAAAACAGGTACGGCACGACGATCCAGGCCGCCATGACCCATCGATGCGGCCGTTTGTGTGCGACCAGGCCGGGCAGGGCTGCGAGCAGGGCGATGGTCAGCCACGGCGAAATCGCCATGTCGGTCAGCGCGTATGGATAAAACAACAATCCCTTCAGCGAGAAAAACGAGATGTCCGGATGATTCGCCGCTTCGTTGGAAACGCGGAAAACGCCGTTGGCGATTTTCATCGACAGGTTCTGACTGTACCAATACGAAGCGATCAGCAACCCGAGGCTCATAGCGATGCCGAAGGAAACGAGCCACTTGTACCGGGGCTTTTCCGTATCGATTCGCCGGCTGCGCCGCACCGCGCGGATCAGTTCCACCACGACCGGCCCGGCCAGAAAAATCACGAAACTCGAACGCGTCAGCATCCCCAGGCCGCAAACGACGCCGAAGGCGATCGTCATGCTCCGCCGGGCAAAGGCCTCGCTTTCCACCAACAGCCACATCGCCAGCGCGACCATGCCGGCCAGCGCGAAATCGAGCATCACCATACGCGACATTGAGGACGTCAACGGGTACGCGCCCACCAGCAGGCAGGCCAACAACGCGGCCGCCGGCGAATCGGCGATCCGCCGCGTCAGACCGAACGTGCCCAGCAGCAGCGCGATCCAAAACGGAATGTTCGCCGCGATGCTCGCCTGTTTACCCACGCCCAAGAGGTGGTGCGTGACGATCGAAACCAGATAAAACAGCGGCGGGTAAGTGAGCGTGCGCACCTGGCCCATGCCGTTGTAATAGTAATAGAGAATTGTTTGCTCGTGATTGACTTCGTCCGAAGGCGTCGGGAAATTGTGCTTGGACATGAACCACACGTTCGTGCCGATGAACAATGTCAACAGCAATCCCAGCATCAGCCAGGTCGACGGCTTGAGCGGACTCGATCGTGATTGGCGCGATGAAGTCATCCCGGCGCTCGCAAAGTTATTCCCATGTTGACGTTGTCGATTCGCTTTGCTTCGGTTGCGAGGGTAAAACGAATTCCATATTAGGGGCAACGGCTTTTTTGTTTGCAGAGATGAATGGGGAGAGAACGTTTTCCGACATTATTTTCGTGAACAGTTTCAGCCCGGCGTAAAACACCCGACCGAACCGGCTGCGCACCGAAACATGCTGTGGATCCCACGTTGCCGGATCGCGTCTTTCCGCGTTGGAAAAAGGCGAATACGGATAGTCGATGTAAGGCTCCATCACGACCCGTTTGCCGCGCAGGGCCAGGCCGCCAAGGGTCATCAAGGTGGCGACCGTATCGGCCATAGTCTCGTTCGGCATGCCGATCATGAACGTGAAAATCGGCTTGAGACCGGCAGGGCATAATCGCACCGTCCGCTGAAAATCTTCGTAGGAAAAACCGCCGTTGACCTTGGGTAGATACGATCGAGAGCCGCTTTCGATGCCGAAAATCGGATATTTAATCCGCGAAGCTACGAAGGCTGCAGCGATTTCCTCGTCGAAAACGTTCGGTTTGAACTGTCCGGTCCACCACGGAATAGTCGCCTTGCGAAACAGACCGGCCAGTTCGATTATCTGCTGCTTGTTGCGGTTTACGTATGGATCGACGATGAAAACCCCGGTGGCGCCGACAGCCTCCAGCATCTCGATCTCGGCCTGGATTCGCTCGCGCGGATATGGGGTGATCGTCGATTGATTGATGCGCGGACGGACACAGAAACCGCATTTGCGATCGCAGCCGCGCGATGTTTGCATATTCAACAGTTCGTAAGCGGAAAGATTCAGCGTCGGCCAATCGCGTCGCGGCAAGGGCAGATCGTCGAGGTCCACCGGATTCAGGCCTGGATTTTCGATCACGGCGCCGTCGGGTCCGTCGCGAAAAACCACGCCGGGCGTTTGCCGATAATCGCCGTTTACAATGGCCGCCAGCGGCTTCTCGCCGTCGCCGACGACGCCGAAATCGATGTGCGGACTCAGGGCGAACATCTGTTTGGCGAACAGGGAAAAGGCCGGTCCGCCGCAGATGATCTTGCTCTCCGGCGACAGGATCTTAACCTCCCGCACCGTTTGCAAAAATGCGTCCACCCGCGACAGTCCGTAATAGGTGTAGTTGCGCCACCCCACACCGATGAACGGGAACGGTCCGCCCTCCAGGGCCTGCCGCAATGCCGCGTGCGGATCGGTCGCCGTGTTCAGATCGATCAACGTAACCTGCACGCCTCCCCGGCGCTCGAGATACGTGCCCAGATAGGCCAGTCCCAGCGGGAAGATTGGCGTCGCCCGGTTATGAAAACTTGTCCGACTGGCGATCAACAGTACACGCATTCGTTCACCCGGTTAGGATTTTACCACTGCGAACCAGATTACCATCCCGTCGATCCAATAATGAAATTCCCTGAAGTCGCTGCGGCCGAAAAAGTCGATCAATTCCTCGTTCGTATAGGCCGGCATGCCGAAGCCGTAAATCCGCTGGCGGATCCACGAATGATAGATCTTCCCGGCATTATCCGCGCGCATCTGATCGCAAATGAATGCGCGTCCGCCGGGCTTGAGCACCCGGTGGATCTGATTGAGCGCGCCGACCGGATCGCTCCACAGATAAATCGAACTGGTCGACACGGCGATGTCGAAATGATCGGCGGGCAATCGCAAGGTGTGTGCGTCCATCACGCGAAATTCCATGTTCCGCCTGCCGGCCATCGCCGCACTGCGTTTGGCGAAGGCGATCAGGCTGGGCGATTGATCCACGCCGACCAGGTCCGCATCGCCGACCAGCCGGCCGATTTCCAACAGCATCGTTCCGTGACCGCAACCGACGTCGAGAATGCGCTTGCCGCGCCAGCTTTCGTCGACCAACTTCACCGCCGCGTCGCGGTACAGCGAACGAGCCAGGTACTTCTGCATGTATCCGAAAAGCCAACCCAGCGGCGAAGCGAAAAACCTGATTTCGAATTTTCGCAACCGGAGAACCAATCCGTTCTGCTTCGTCATTGTTGAATCGCTCATGTCTTCACTATTCGGGTTGCCGATTTACCGGGGGAAAAAGCAAGTCTTTATAATTATTTTCCAAACGGATCAACAAAGGCAATAAAAAACTTACCGCGCGCAGTTCTTTTCCAATGTACCACGGCGCCGCTTGCGGCATTTCCTGCCGCCAGGTCTTCGCCGTGGCTTGCTGCAGATCCAGCGCGAAAATGCCGACGTTCGAACGGATCAACAACTCGTCGCCCGCCGGATCGAAAATCGGATGCCGCGCGATCGGCCCCACGTCGTAACGCCGCTTGATCTGCCGCGCCTGCGGATCGTACGCCAGCAGCTCGCCGGCGTAGTAGTTGACTACGTACAGCAAACGCCGTTTGGCGTCCCACGCCAGATCGCGCACGGTCAATCCCAGCGTTTCGCGATGCACGACCGCCAGACTGTCCAGATCGAAAATCAGCAGCTCGCCGGTGAAGAACGAGGTGAAAAACAACTGACGCCCGGCCG
Organism: uncultured Pseudomonadota bacterium; assembly: GCA_937967875.1. GTDB lineage: Bacteria > Lernaellota > Lernaellaia > Lernaellales > Lernaellaceae > CALBTQ01. The sequence continues at coordinate 5,395 of CALBTQ010000469.1, read as the reverse complement.
GATCGATCTCCAGGAAAAAGCCGTAGCAGTCGTTCAGCTCCACCTGCCGCCGGTATTGCATCGTCGCCGCGTCGCCCTCCAGCAGCCACAAGCGCCCCATGCCCAGCACCATGCTGTAAAAGCGGTCGATCGTCGGATCGTACGCCACGTCGAACAGGTAACGCCCGGCGGGCAGCGGCGGCGAATAGGCGATGTCCGCCGGATCGTCCAGACCGATGCGCACCACGTAACGCCCGTTGTCCTGCGCCGCGAAAATACGCCGGTGCGTTTCGTCGAGTCGGATCATGTTCAGCAGTTTGGCCGTCACCTTGATCTCGCGGTCGATCACCGGCGGCGATTGCGCCAGTCGATACAACCGCCCCACGCCGCCCACGTACAGCGCGTCGTCGCGCCCCGGCTCGTACACGCAGCGATCCCCCGCACGATCGGCGGTGGCGATGCGCCGCCAACGCCCGTCGGGTTTGAGAAAAATAAAATCGCGCTGGCGCGGAGCGAGCACCAGGCCGTCGGCCAGGCGCGCGGCGAACATGTGATCGTTGCCGATTTCTTTGGCGCTTTGCGATTGCGGTTCGTAAGCGTGCAGCAACCGCACGCCTCGCTGTTCGCCGATGCCGCGCGCTCGGTCCAGCGGCATCCCCTGGTAGCGAATCACCGAAATCGCGAACAGCAGCGACGCCAGCACGTAGAAAAACAGGGCCGCCGTCGCGAAATGCTCCAGCGCGCGCCGTCGCCACACCAGCAGCAGGTTGAGCGCGATCAGGCTCAGCAGGACGAACGGTACGAACGTCGGCTCCCAGCTCATGATGTGCTTGTGCAGGTACAGCAACAGCACGAGCGAAACCACCGTGTGCAGCACGAAATAAAGCTGCCGTTGCCCGAAACGGGAAAATCCGAACAGCGCGCTGCTCCACAGCAGGACGATCGCCGGCGTCGTCAACGAGCCCAGCGTCGCCAGCAGCATCACCAGCAGCAGATACAGCGCGGCGATGGTGTAATAGACCGCGCCGATCGCCGTCGGCAGCCAACGGTGGAACGCGCGCAACCGTTCGCGCCCGAGCGTAAAGCCGATCACCCCCGCCGCCAGTAAAACGCCGACCGCCAGCGGGTGACGATCCAAGTGCGTGGGCAGCAGCGTGCCGATCGGCAGCAGATACACGACGAACCCCGCCGCGAGCGTCAGCGCGCGATCGACGAACGTCAGTTCATGCCACGACGACGAACCGGATTCCGGCATGCGTTGCCCCGTCCTTGTTGGTTGCTTGAAGTCCTGCGGCTCATGCTAGAGCACCAAACGCCATGCCCGCAAGCGCTCAAAGGGATAAACGGCGCGGGCGCGGCAACAACCGCAGCCGGAGCAGTTGCGCGTAACGCCAGCCCATCCGCAGCAAACGGAAGTTGCTTTTGCCCTCTTGCCGATAACGGTAGACCGTGGGGATTTCCGCGATGCGCGCGCCGGCGCGGTGCGCTTTGATCGCCATTTCCGGCGAGATCGTAAAATCGCGGCTGCGCAGATCCAGCGCCGCGGGCAGCGTCGCTTTCATGCCGCGAAAGGCGTTGGTGATGTCGTGCGCCGCCATGCCGAACAGCCGCCGGGCCGTCCACGAGTAGGCGTGCGAGAAAAACGATTTCACGCGGCCAAGTTCGCCGTAATCGCCGCCGCGCATCGCCCGCGAGGCGATGACCAGATCGTAACCCTGTTCCAGCATCGTGAGCATGTTGCGGATGTCGTCGAAGCGGTCGGAGCGATCGGCCATCATCCAGATGACGTACTTGCCGCGCGCGGCCCGCGTGCCGTCCAGCAGCGATGCGCCCATGCCGCGGTTGCGTTCGTGCACCAGCACGCGCAACGCCGGCCAGTCCGTCGCCTGACGATACAATAACTCCGCGCTCTCGTCGTCGCTGCCGTCGTCCACCGCAATCGTTTCCAAATCGATCGTCTGCGTCTCGGCCCAGACGCGCAGGTCGGTCAGCAGCGCGTTTACGTTGCGTTCCTCGTTGTACACGGGGATGACGATCGACAGCGTCGGTTGCTCGCGCATGCTCATCGGCGCTCCCCGCCGCGCAGGCGCGAGAACAAATCGCCCGCCAGCATGGCGGCGCCCTGCAGCAATTCGCGGAAGGTGAACAGGCCCAGCCGCAAATGCCGCACGATGATGCGCGGCCGCAGGTAGAATTTGAGCATCGCGCGGCGCAGCAGGGCGTTGATCTGCGCGTGACTCAGGCCGGGCAGATGCCACATTTGCTCGCCCGGCGCCGGCCGGTACTGGTTGTTGTACTGCCGCCACGGCAGATTGGGCGGGAAGGAGTCTTTGAATTGATCGTACAGCGGCGTGCCCGGGTAGGGCGTGACGCGCGCGAAGCTGGCGACGTCGCAATCCAGGTCGAGCGCGAATTGGATCGTCCGTTTCGCTTCCTCTTCGGTTTCGTGCGGAAAGCCGATCATGAACACGCCGTAAGCCAGCAGCCCGACTTCCTTGGTCAAGCGCATCGCCTCGAAGGCCTGTCGCGGCGCCTGTTGCTTGCGCGCCTCGCGCAGCAGCCGCTCGCTGCCGCTTTCGAAACCGTACAGCAAAAACAGGCACCCGGAATCCTTGAGCGCCCGCAACAGCTCGCGGTCCGCCGTGTCGATGCGCACGGTCGAGAACCATTGCATCTTGCGCTGTAAATCCCGCTCGCGCACCAACCGCGCGAACTCCAGCCCGTCGTTTTTCGTCAGCGGAAAGATGCCGTCGACGAAGCCGACGTTGCGCAGGCCGAATTCCTCGTGCAGCCAATGATACTCGTCGACGACGTTGACCATTTTGCGGCGCGCGACCTTGGGCGTCCACAGATACTGCGAGCAGTAGGTGCAGCGATTGGGGCAGCCCCGTGAGGCTTCCATCGCGCCCAACGGACCGCGAAACAACAACCGCGGCGGCGCCTGATAATCCTTGATGTTCAGCAAATGCCAGGCGGGCCGGGGCAGGCTGTCCAGGTCCTTTAACTGCGGCGCGACTTCGGCCGGCACCACCTCGTCGCCGTCACGGTACGCCAGGCCGGGGATGCCCGCGAGTGAACGTCCGGCATCGAGCGCGACCAGCAACTTCCCGAAAGCGATTTCGCCTTCGCCGCGCACGATCGAATCGATCGGCAGCGTGCGCAGCAGCTCGTCGGCGAAATAAGAGGCGTGCGAATTGCCCAGCACGATGTGCGTTTGCGGACGCGCCTGCTTTACGCCCCGTACGATCGCCTCGATCATCGGCAGGTTCGGCGAAAGGCACCCGATGCCCAGCACGTCGATTTGGTGATTGCGCACGAACTGTACGATCTGCGCGGCCGATCGTTGCGAGGCATACTGATCCTCGGCGTACGTCTGATGCCCCGCCGCCTCGGCGATCGCGGCCAGCCCGGCCAGCCCGCGCGGGGCCATCGGCAGCATCGATTGACTGTACACCCCGGCGGCGACTTCGCGCGGCGAGGATGGATTGAGAAGAAAAACCCGCATCGGTAAAGTGTAGCCCCGGCGCGCCCGACGGCGCAAGTTAAGGCGGCGGTCCGTGCAGGAAAAAGTAATCGAGCGGCAGCGTGGGCATCGGGCGGGACGGATCGTTGACGATCTCCGCTGCGCCGGCGACGTCGCGCAGTTCGATGAAGCCGAAGCCGTCCAATGGGCTGCGCTGCCGCCGCAACTGCCCCGCGCCCCGCAACGACAGGCTGTCGTAATAGTGATAGGCCAGCACGATTCGCCCCTGCTCGTCGGGAACCAGGTCGCTCAGGCGTAGCCGATTGCGCGTGGCCGCAACCTTCCCCGTGCCCGCGAGAAACCACGACGGCACGCGTTCGACACGGAAAATCTCGAGACAATCGATCGTGTGCAGCGGCGTGTACAGCGCCGGCCGCGCGTGCAGCGCTTCCTTGAGCCGCTCGCTGTAGGCGACCACCCACCCGATGTTGTACGCCGCCAGCAGGCGACGATGCGCGGCTTCGTCCAACGTCGTCAGGTCGTGCGCACCCAGGCGGCCTTCCAGCAAGTAGGCCTGGTAGAGCACGTTGGCCGATTCGGTCGAAGGCAGCGCGACGTACTGGCGCGGCGCGTCGTAGGCCAGCAGCGAGGACGGATCCACCCCCAGCGGTTGCCGGTTGGGCCGGCCGCTGGCTTCCAGCGCGATGCGCGCGCGGTCGTCGGTGTTCTCGCGCAACCAGCCGGCAAGCGCGCGGTAGGTCGCGGGCGGCTCGTTGACGAACGTCTGATGCGGCAGAAGCGCAAAAAACATTGCCGATTGCGCGACCAACGCCGCCGCGGCGAGCACGGCGTAACTCTTCGGTTTGGGCGTTCGCTCGAGCCGCCAACCGGCCAGCACGAACAAAATCGGCGGCAATACGTCCAGCAAGCGCGTCGGGAAAAAGCCGGTCAGAATTCGCACCAGCGACATCGCCGTGACGAGCAACGCAAGCAATCCGGCCAGCACCGCCAGGTCGCGCAACGGATCCGGCAGTTCTTCGCGCAGCCCTTTGCGCCACGGCGCCACGACCAACGCCGCTAACAGCAACGGCTGCAACAAGGCGATCGCCAAAAAGATCAGCCCGCCGTTTCCGTGCCAGTCGACGGAAATGGCGCTGTAGATTTCGGCGTTGTACGGCAGCGCGGCCAGATGAAAACGGATGAACGGCCACAGCCACGGCCAGTTGAGCGCCGCCGCGCCGATCGTCGCCGCCGCCATGCCGATCATCGGCCACGGACGCGCCAGCGTCCGGAGGCTGCGAAGCAAAAGCACGAATGCGGCGAAGAAAAACAACAGCCCCTGCTCGATGTGCCACCAGCACAGCAGCGTGCCCGCCGCAAAGAGAACCGGCGGCCAGCGCCACGGCTTTTCGCGGGCCGTCGCCAGCAGCGCCAGCGCGTAAAACAGCAGCGGCGTGGCCGAATAATACAGGCCCATGCTGGCGCGGATGAACGAGTAGCGCAGCGAAAAGTAATTCATCAGCACCGTGGCCAGCATCGTTCCCGCCGCGGCGAACGGCCCCAGGCCGAGCCGGCGCGCGGCCGCGTAGGTCAGCCACGGAAAGGCGACGAAAAACAAAAGCAGGATCGTCTTGATCGTCGCCGCCGCCGGCCATCCGGTCGCCGCGCCGAGCAACGCGGGCAGGTTGTGCGCGATGATCGCGGCGCCGGGGTTGAGCAGCAGCCCGGCCGCGAACGTCGGATCGTACCCCCAGAACGCGCCGGTTTCCGCGATGAATCGCGCGGTCAGATCGGCCTGATAAAAATATTTCGGATAATTTTCCTGGTACAGCGGCGCGGTCGAAAAGAACGCCCACGTACCCAGGCGCGTGCCCAGCAGCGCCAACGCCAGGGCGGTCACCAGCAACGAGATCGGAAGAGCACACGTCTGAACTCCAGTCACCGAATACGATC
>CALBTQ010000468.1 GCA_937967875.1 uncultured Pseudomonadota bacterium | reverse complement strand
ACGACGATACGCGCCGCGCGCTGGCCGAACGCGGTTATGAGCGCTTGTCGCGCGAGTGCCGTCTGCCGGGCCTGTGGCGCTATTGCCTGGAGCGCTGGACGGCCGATGAGAACGCGTTGCGCGCCGCGTTGAGCGACACGATCGCCTTCGGCGAGAGCGAACCGGCGAGTTACCAGTTGCTCGCCGGCTGGTACGCGGGGCAGGGCGAGCGGCGTTGGATGGCAAACAGCGCCGCCGTGCGTTTCCGCCGGCCCGAAAAGCCGGTGCGCCTGCATGTGCGGTTTTTCGCCAATCTTGAATTTCTCGGCGGACCGACCGCGGTGACGCTGACGGTCGACGATAAAATTGTCGGGACGATCGAGTTGACCGTCAGCCGCGAGGTCGATTGGCAAAGCAAGCCGTTGACGCTCACCGGCGACGATCCGCTGGTGACCGTGACGATTGCCAGCGATCGCGTTTTCGTACCCGACCAACGGCTCGGCGACGGCGACCGCAACGAAAAAAGTTTGCTGGTCGAACGCATTGTTTTGGAGACGACGGATGAATGAGCACACGCGCGATCGCCTGTTGGTGACCGGCCTGGGATTGATCGCCTGCGCGGCCGGCCTGGTGCTCGCTTCGCAGCGCGGCACGTGGACCGACGAAGCGGCGACGATCTTTGCGGTGAGCAAGCCCTTGGGCGAGATGCTGCGCGACATTGGCCGCTTCGACGTGAATCCGCCGGGCGGCTATCTCATGCTGTGGCTGTGGGGCAAGCTCGGCGGCTCGTTGACGCACATGCGCGCGCTGTCGGGCGTGTTGTTCGGCCTGGCGGTGGTGCTCACCTACGCGCTGGGGCATCGGCTCGTCGGGCGCGCGGTCGGATTTCTCGGCGCGATTTTATTCGGCATCGCGCCCTTGTCGTTGTACCTGGCGGCGCAGGCGCGCTATCCGATGCTGCTGACCGTTCTGCTTTTGGGCGCGACGCTGGCCGTGCTAAACCTGGCCAAAAGCGGTTCGACGCGCGCGGCGACGGCCTGGGCGGCGTTGGGATTGGCGGCGGCGTACGTGCATTATTTTTCCGCCTTCGTGCTGCTGGCGCATCTGTTGTTTTTGCTCACGTCGTGGAAGTCGCTGGCCGATCGGCGCAAGGTTTTCGCGGCGCTGGCGGCGATGGCCGCGCTGTATCTGCCGTGGCTGATCGTGCTGGCGAAACAATTGCTGGCGCGCGAGGCGGCCGGCGGCGGCGAGCACGTGTCGTTTTATCAATTGCTGCCCTTGGCGCTGGTGTATCTGACGCAAGGATTTTCCTACTGGCGTCTGCCTTCGTTCTGGCGCGAGTTCGTGCACCCGGCGTGGTCGTTCGTGCCGCTGTTGGCCGTGCTGCCCTTCGTGTTTGCGGTGGGGTGCGGTCTGGCCAAGCAGTCGGAGGATCGCCTGACGCGCCGCCTGTTGGCGTGGCTGACCGTCGCGCCGCTCGGCGGATTCCTGCTGGCGTCGTTGGCGCTGGATCTGTTCGCGCCGCATTATTTTCTGCCGCTGCTGCCGTACCTGTGCGTGGCGGCGGCGTCGGGCGTAACGTGGTACGGCCGACGCGCGCGCTTCTTGGGCAGCGTGCTGGCGATGGCGGTGGTCGTGATCGGTGCGGGCGGCGCGGTGGAGTTGATCGATCATCCGGACGAGCCCGAGGGCTGGCGACCGGTGGCGCTGACCGTCGCGGCGCAGGCCGAGCCGGGCGATGCGGTGTTGTTGCCCAACCTCGCCGCGCGTTTCTGCTACCTGCTGCACAAGACCGATGAGCTGGACGTTTATCACACCACGATGGTCGCGCCCGGGCGGCAGGTCGTCGCCCCGGAGATGGTCGACCAATTGCTGCCGTTGCTCGCCGCGCGCTATCGCCGCTTATGGGTGGTGACCTATTATCCGCCGCGCTTCGATCCGCAACAGGCTTTGCCCAAGGCCGCGCTGCATTTCGGCGGCCTGCAGCCGGCGCACATGTATGCGGGCGACGAGCGCGTCGGCCTGTCGTTGTTGTATTTGCGCCGTCCCTTCGCCGAGGGCGGCTTCGCGCGGACGATCGTGTTCCCGGACGGTCCGCAGCATCCGGCGCAGTTGGGCGCGGGGTGGTACGCGTCGAACGGATCGTCGTGGTGGACGGCCGGCGAGGCATTGGCGATTCTGCCCGCGCCGCGCGCCGGCGAAATCCTGGCGCTGGACGCCTACGCGCCGTTGGATCTGCTGGGCAAACCGCAGCCGCGCATCGTGGCGGAAATTCGCGGGCGGGAGATCGAGTTGCCGGTTGCCGAAAGCGGCATCGTGCGCTGGCGACCCGACGCGCTCCCCGGCGACGCGGACGATTGGCTGCCGATCACGTTGCGTTGCGAGCGAACCTTTAAACCCGACGATTTCTTCCACGACGGCGACATGCGCGAAAAGTGTCTGCTCGTCGAGCGCCTGGGGTGGGAACGACCGTGAGACGCGGCCTGCCGTACGATCTGGTTTTCGCCGAACATGAGGCGGCGCTGAAAACGGCGTTCTGCACGCTGCTGGCGCTGGTGCTGCGCTTTGCGTGGTATGACGCGCAGCCTCTGTGGACCGACGAAGTGATTACCTGGGAGTTCGCCCGCGCCGATTGGCCCGGCCTGCTGTGGCGGCAGTTTTACGATGCGAGCCCGCCCGGATTTTATCTGCTGCTCAAAGCCTGGTTGCGCGTGGCGACGGCGACGGCGGAGTTGCGCTGGTTGCCCGCGTTGTGCGGCGCGGCGGCCGTGCCGCTGACCTATGCGTTGGGACGCGCGGCGTATTCGCGGGCGGCGGGCGTGCTGGGCGCGCTGCTGGTGGCGGTCAATCCGCTGCATCTGTACTACAGCAACGAGGTGCGTTACCCGACGCTGCTTACGCTGTTGGTGCTGACGCAGGCATTGCTGTTGTTGCACGCGTTGCGCGACGGGCGCGCGCGCTGGTTCGCCGGTTTCGCGCTGGCGACGGCGGCGGCGTTGTGGGTGCAGTACACGGCCGGATTTTTTCTGCTGGCGGAAGGCGCGTACGTGCTGTGGCGCTATCGGCGCGAGCGGCGGATGATTTTCCGTTTTGCGCTGGCGACGACGGCGGCGCTTTTGCTGTTCGCGCCGTGGTGGACGGAATTTTCGCTGCAATGGGCGCGGGGCAAACCGTCGCGCGAGTTCTTCGGCTTTTTCGAGTCGCTGTTTCTGGGGCCGGCCTTTTTGCTGCTGGGCGGTTCGGAGTGGAGTTTGCCGACGCTCTTGGGCGTGACGCCCGAACAATCGCTCTACCCGGTTCTGGCGATCGCGTTGCTGCTGCCGTTTTTGCTGGCGGCGTTCCTGGGCGCGCGGCACGAGGCGCACAACGATCCGCCGCGGCTGCTGACGTGCCTGGCGCTGGGTCCGTTTGTCATTTTGCTGCTGCTGGGTTTGGGACTGCCGATTTTCCGTCCGAAGTACCTGCTGCCGTTGCTGCCCTTCGCGGCGGTGCTGGCGGCGATGGGATTGGTCGAACTGGAAACCAAGCGGCGCGTGGCGGCGTGGTTTTTGTCGGCGCTGGTGTTGGTTGTGTCGTTGGGCGGCGTGGCGCGCTGGCAGCACGATCCGCGCCTGGCCAAGGAGCCGTGGGACAAAGTCGTGGAGACAATCGCGACGCATTGGCGGCCGGGCGACGGGGTGGCGGTGCCCAACGACTATTATTCGATCGCGCTGGCCCACGCGGCGCATTATCGCTGGCCGTTGCAGGCGGCGGTGCGCAGCGGGCCGAACGAAACGTTGCTCGATCCGGCGCAGGCGAGCGACAACGCGCGGCGCTTGCTGACGCACTATGCGCGCGTCTGGTTCGTCGATCACGACGCGCACCTGTTTGATCCGCGCGGGCATCTGCCGGAGGCTTTTGCGGCCGAGGGCGTCGAGGTCACGCGCCGTTCATTTTTGCGCTCGCCGCATTTTGCGGTGCGCCTGTATGCGCGCGATGCGGCGACCGCGCGGCGCAGCCTCGCTGGGGTGATCGATTTTTCGACCGACGATTTCACGTCCGCGCAACTGGTCGACGGCGTGACGCCTGGGCCGCCGGGCATGGTCTGGATGGGCGCGGCGGCGACGGTCGAGGCGGCGCGGCGGTGGCGCGAGGATATGGCCTTCGCCTGTTTTTACGCGCACCGACCGTACTTCGGTGCGCACGATCCGCAGTTCACTTTGCACGCAGACGATTTTACGGTAGCCTCGCGCTCGGTGCACGAAAGCGCGCTGCTGTGTCTCGAAGGCGTGCTGCCGGCGACGGTGGCGGGCGAAACGGTCCGCCTGACGCTGGCGGTCGATCGACCGTTCATCCCCGACGAGGTGCTCGGCGACGGCGACCGTACGCCCAAGAGCGCTTTGCTGCAGAAAATCGGACTAACGCGAACCACGCATTACTGGGAGCGACCATGAGGATCGTTTTTCATCTGGCGACCGGCGAGCAGGACATCGTCGATTACGCGCCGCTGGGCTTTGCCTACATGGCGGCGTTTTTGGCCGAACACGACGTCGACGCCAAGTGCTCGATCGAGCAGAACTTGGAGACGATCGCGTCGATCGGACCCGACGTGATCGGCATCAGTTGCTCGTCGCAGAATTACGGCGTGGCGATCCAGCGCGCGCAATGGCTGCGCGAACGCTGCAAGGCGCTGTTCGTACTGGGCGGCGTGCATATTTCGTGTCTGCCGGAAAGCCTGCACCCGGCGTTCGACATCGGCGTGATGGGCGAGGGCGAGGACACTTTCCATCACCTGCTGCGCCTGCTGGACGAATACGGTTCGTTGCCGCCCGATAAACTCGACGACGTGCCGGGGATCATCTTTTTCCGCGACGGCCAACCGGTGATCAACCGCGAGCGCGAATCGCTGGAAGACCTCGACATGCTGCCGTGGCCCGACCGTGCGCTGCTGCCCGCGTTCAAGTACGCGCACGTAATGACCGGTCGCGGCTGCCCCTTCGACTGCCGTTTCTGCACGAGCCGGCGGATGTGGGGCGGGTATCGCGGTTTTTCGGCGGCGCGTATCGCCGAGGAAATCGAGATGCTGGTCGCCGAAGAGCACGAGCACATTCACATTCACGACGACCTGTTCGCCGATCGCGCCGAGCGGGTGATCATGGTGGCCGACGCGCTGGAGGATCGCGACCTGCTGGGCGCGGTCGAATTAAGTTGCGCCGTGCGCGCCGACCGCGTCACGCCCGATCTGTGCGAGGCGCTGGTGCGCCTGGGAGCGACCTCGGTGACTTTCGGCATGGAAAGCGCCGACGACGCAACGCAAGAGCGTCTGGGCAAGGGCTATGGGCTGCAAACGATCCGCCGCGCGTTGCGGTTGTTGGAGCGTTACGAGATCGAAGCGCGCGTGTCGGGGATCGTCGGCGAGCCCGACGAGTCGCTGGAATCGATGCGCGCGACGTTCCGTTTCGTCGTCGAGCAGGCGGTGCGCGGACGGCTGACCGGCGCGGAGATCAACGTGCTCACGCCGCTGCCGGGCACGCCCTATTGGGACATGGCGGTCGAGCGCGGGCTGGTCGGGCCGCTGGAAAATTTCGATTGGGCGAAGTTGGGCGCGCCGTGGCACGGGCTGCTGCTCAACCAAAATCTTCCGGCGCAGGCGGCGCGGCTGATCGGCTGGGACCGTCACATGCGCCTGTTGTTCCACCACGCGCAGCGCCCGATGATCATTCTGACGCGCGACGACGTCGAGCTGGATCTGGATCTGGATCCGACGCTGGTGCGCGCGGTGTTTTTGCTGGCCGAGGAACCGGGCACGGCCGAGGTGCTCGAACAGGGCGTGATCGACGTGGTGCGTCTGGGGCCCGATCAGGTGCGCAAGGAACTGGCCGAAATCGCCGAACGATACGCGCACGTGCCGCTGCTGGCGATCGTTCCCGATCCCGCCGCGGCCCGTCTGGCCGTGTTGCGCGCCTGCAAGCAGGGCTTTACGTTGACCGACCGGCATGCCGTGCACAGCCGCAAGGGGCCGTTCCCCTTCGTCACCGTGCTGGCCGATACGGTCGCCTGGGAAAACGGCCGCCTGGAGCGCCTGTTGGATAGCGACGAAGCGGCGCTGCCCGAGGAAATGTTCATCGCCGATCCGCAAGCCGCGCGTCGTCTGCCGGCGGAGGATTTTAACATGCCGGTCACGCTGCCCTACGAGGCCGTCGAGGCGCTGGACCGCTACGCCGCCGCGCTGGCGAAACTGCGCCGCTGAGACTCAAGCCCCGCGCCGAAAATGCCGATACCATGATTAAGAACGAAGGAGGACGCATCATGTCCACAGTCGGCGCGCTCAACGCGGCGGTTCAGGGTATGCAGGCGGCGGAAAAGAAAGCGGCCCGCGCAGCCACCGACATCGCCACTATGTCCGCCAAGCCGGAGGAAACCCGGTTGGTGCAGGATATCGTCGAGCTCAAAGCGGCTCAGGCGGCGCAAAAAGCGAACGTCAACGCCTTTAAAAAGGCAGATGAGATGGACAAACAGCTCATTGATGTAATCGCTTGAAACATGGGGAACCGGAAAAATAAGTAAAGGGCCTCCCGCGTGGAGGCCCTTTTTTCTTTCGTTCACAATTTGGTTTTATTACCCCTCACCCCGGGCTGACGCCCGACCCTCTCCCAAATGGGAGAGGGTAAAAGCCGGCAACTCTGGCCTCCCTTCTCCCTGTGGGAGAAAGGGCGGGGATGAGGGTTGTTGCGATGATCGGTTCTCGGAAAATTACTTGCTGAATCCCGGGCAGTATTCGTGCGGGTCCTGCCGGATGTCGCCGAAGCTGAAGGCGGCGAAATCCTGCGTGATGTAGATGTAGCCGTCGTTGCATTCGTACACGCCCACGCCTACGTGGGTGAAGTTGCGGTTCAGAATGTTCGAGCGGTGGTTGGCCACGCACTCGGGCTCGTCCATGAACGCCTCTTCGCCCATGGTCACCGCCTCGTCGATGCCCACGCCGGACACGCGGAAGATGTTCTCGCCCGCGGTCACCCACTGGATGCCCGCCGCGTCCATCCGGTCGAAGGGATCGTCACCGTCGGGATTGCTGTGGTCGAAAAAGTCGCGGTTGCACATATCCTGCGAGTGCGCCAGGGCCACCGCGGCCAGATCGGCGTACCAATCCAGCGCGGGCGCGCAGTCGGACTCGTCGGGGTTCAGGTAGCGGTCTTTGTTCATCAGGACGGTCATCTGACAGGCGGGATCGTCGGCGTCGCAGCCGGGGTTGTCGCCGTAGTCGATGCTGCATTCGTCGCTGTACATATCGCCGCCGGTATCGTCATCGTCGTCGTCGTTCCCGCCCAAGCCGCTCGGCTCGGCCGGATCGTCGTCGCAACTGAGGCTGAAGACGAACGCGCCCAGGCTGATCAGCAAAACCAGAACATAGACAAAACGCATAAACTCTCCTCTTCGCTGAACGGTTCAGCGTCTGTTTCTATTGTGAGGCTTTCGGCGGAAAAAGTCAAAAGTAAATGAAAATCAAGGGAGGATGGGGCTTTCTTGTGGATCGATTGTCGAAGGAGGCGAAGGTTTGAAAGAGACCAAATACTATGAAAGCAAAATATAGATCAGGGGATTATTTCTGTCTTTCTTGACATTAATTCGACCCTCGCCCATGATGCGCCCCATGTGGCAGACCTCGAACCATCGACATTTACAGACGATCAAACAGGTGGCGGCGAAGTGGGAGCATGACTCCACCGAGCGGCCGTTTAGCCTGTTTCTCGACCCGCTGGGCGCCGGCGAACGATTGTGGATCATTCGCTGGTGGCGGTTCTTTCTGCGCCTGGCCGCCGTGGTCTGCTTGGTGTCCGCCGCGGCCTTCGCGGCCAACGCGTCGATGAAAACGCTGACGCGCACGACCGACCCGGTGACCGTCCCCGGCCACAAACTGCGCCTGTTGCAGGGTAAAAAAATCAACCGCCTCGGCCTGTTCGTATTCGACGGGCAGGCGCTGCGGCCGATTCCCTTTCAGATCGACGAACGCCGCGACGGTCAGTACGTGTATGCGCACGGGGAGATCGCCTCGACCGACGTCGACGAGGGCGCGCTGGATGCGGACGACGAACTGGCGTTCATCTGCGCCGACGCCGGACCGCGCCTGCAGCCGTTTTTGCTGCCGCCCGGCGTGGAAGCGGGGCTGGAACTGGATGTCGTCGATCCGCGCGACGGCGGGCGCGCCTACGTGTATCTGCTGGCGTTCGCCGGGCCCGCGCCGCGCAGCAACGTCGATTATGTGTGGTATCACGAGCAAGCCAACGAGATCGAAACGACCGACTACCTGATCGGTTATCACGCCGACGCGCCGATTTCGGCGGCGAAGCTGTACGTCAAACCGGCCATCGGCGGCACCAATGTGAGCGTGGCCGATCGGCAGAAGGTGCGCATCGAGGGCGACCTGTTCTGGAACCTGATGCACTTGGAGCGCAACGAAAACGATTTCCGCGCCGAGGTGCTCGGTTACATCGATGGTCCGGTGCGCATCATCCGGCGGACGAAAAACTGGAACCGGCTCGTCTGGAAGATCCCCACGCCCAGCGTCGAGTTGACCAGCGTCTATTGGAAAACGGGCATGGAGTTTCCGCTGACGATCGATCTGCCGTTTAAAATTTCCACGTTCTTCCGCAGCGCGGCCATGCGTATTTACATCGACACGCCGCCGCAGGTGACCGGACGCCGCTATTACAACGACCACAATCCGCAGGGCGTGGACATCGACGGCATGATGAGCGAAGCCGAGTTGAAACTCGATCCGGCGCCTTTCGACTGGCAGGTGGTGGCCGGTTCGCGCCCCGAGCATCCGGAAGGGTGGTTCTCGCGCAACATGTACGACAAGGATAAAATCCCGGCGAGCATGGTGCTGTACTACCACGACGATGTCGGCCGGCTCGATCCGCCGGAACGCTACCCGGGTTGTTACGGGTGTCTGGGCTTCGAATTCGTCGACCTGGACAAATTGCCGGCCGGCAAGTTCTCGATTCTCATCCAGATGTACCCGGTCGTGAACTATCACCCCGGCGACGAGCGGCGCCTGTTGCAGATCGCCGACGCGCCGCTGCAAGTGAATAGTCGCGTGATTCCGAACAATTAGATTTATTTTTTGCCGGCCACATTTAATGGACGACCTGTCCGGCGAATGATTTTTGCTGGTGAAAAACGGTCGATTTTCAGGTTATCGTTGGTGTGCAAACGGGCATCAAAGGATTAGAAAAAACGTGAGATTTGCCGTTGTAAGAGACGATAAACAATGGAAAATCTCTTGACAGTGCGTCTCGGCGAACGATAGGATAACGCCAGGATTCAACGAAGGATGGGTGTCCCCGAATGGGCCGCACGTGGTTGAAGTGTATTTGTATATGCAGTCTCATGCTATTGGCGCTGGGGTGCGCGGAGGACCAGAAAAGCCAAAAGCAAGTTGAGGAGTTGCAACGCCAGGTCAACGATCTGCAAACGACGATCGCCGACCTGAATTTGCGCATGGAAGAAATGAACAGCTCGCTGTTCGTCCTGCGCGAGACGGCGAAGAACAACCACGAGGCGATCAAGAAGCTGCAGGAAGAATTGCAACAGCCCACGGTGTATATTCAGGAACCGTCGGGCGATACCGTAGCGGCGAGCGAGCCGGTGATGATGCCCGCACCGACGGCCGAAACGACGCCCGCGCCGTTGCCGGTCGGCGGCGGCGATACGCGCGAGAACGAGGACGCCGCGTTCGGCAAGGCGATGGTCCAAATGCAGCAGAGCAACTGGGGCCTGGCGATTTACGATCTGAACGCGTTCATCGCGCAGCATCCCGGGTCGGCGTATCTGCCGCGCGCGCGTTACGCGTTGGGCGAGGCGTACCGCAACCTGTCGGAGTTCGCGCAGGCGATCAACGAGTACAAGCGTTGCCTCGCGGCGGGACAGGCGGCCGGGCCGTATGCGCCGCGCGCCTTGTACTGGATGGCCGATTGTTACGATCGGCAAGGACAGACCGAGAAAGCTCAGCAGACGCGCGATCGTCTGTTGCGTGAATATGCGGATTCCCCCGAGGCGAAAAAAATCAAAATGGATTCGTCTCGTTGAAGGAGGTTTTTTCCATGAGACACTTCCGCACCGTCATCATTTTCCTCGTCGCCCTGGCTTTGTTGGGTATGGTGACCATGGCCTGGTCGGACACGCCGGCGAAGAAACCGGTGGATATCGTCCAGAAAATGGAGATCATCGAATACAACGTCGAGTCGGGTGATACGCTGTGGGATCTGGGCCAGCGTTTCTACAACGATCCCTGGCAGTGGCCGTTGATCTGGGAAATGAATCCGCAGATCGCCGACCCGCACTGGATCTATCCGGGACAGACGCTCAAGGTGCGCGTGGAACAGGGCATGGTGGTTTACGAGGATGCGCCGATGCGCCGCGAAGCGGATTTCCTGTTTGACGCGCCGGAAATGGCCGCCTTCGACACGACCTTCAGTTACGACACGCGCATCGACGAAATCGACATTCTCAGCGACGAGGAAATTGAAGGCGCGGGACGCATCACCGACAACATCGACAAACAGCTCATTTTGCGCGAAGACAATTACGTGTACTTCCAGATGCGCAAAACGGCCAACGTGCAGTTGGGCGACGTGTTCACCGTTTTCCGCACCCAGAAAAAGGTGACGCACCCCTTCAAGCGTGATCCGCTGGGCTACCTGGTGCGCCTGGTCGGCGAGCTGGAGACCATCGATTCGACGACGTTGCCCAACGGCAAGGTCATCTACACCGGCAAGCTGATCAACTCCGTTTCCGAAATTCACGTCGGCGACCGCCTGATGTCGATGGATCGTTCGTCGGTGCGCATCACGCTGAAAATGACCGACCTCGAATTGAACGGCACGATCATCCAGAGCAACGCCGACGACGATTTCAACATGGGCTCCAACATGGTCGCGTTCATCGACCTGGGCCTGAAACAAGGTGTGGAAGTCGGCAACAGCTTCTCAGTCTGGCGCCGCAGCCCGGATCCGAAAAACGTGCCGAACTACAAAATCGGCAACGTGATCGTCATCCGCGTGGGCGATAAAAATTCGACGGTGCTCGTCACCAACGGCACGCGCCCGATCTTGGTCGGCGATATCATCATCAGCGACGTGCAATAAAGTCCTCGACGACGTTTTTACAAGAGGGACCGGCCCGGCCGGTCCCTTTTTCATTTATTTAACAAAGTGTTCGCCCGCCCTTGACAGAGGGCGAAGCGCAGTGTTTATCCTTACGGCTCACATCGACATGGGAGTCGAGATGTCGCGTTACCACTTGGCCCTACTCTGTGTGTCGGGGATCGGCTCCGTCTCCGCCGGGAAAATCCTGGCGGAATTCCCCGAAGCCGAACGGGCCTTTGGTGCATCCGTCGCCCGCTTGCGGGAGTTGGGATTGTCGGCGCGACAGGCCGAGGCGTTGGCGGGATTTCGCGATTTTTCGCCGGTCGAGCGCATGGAGGAACAAATCGCCGCGAGCGGACAGCGGGCGCTGGCGTTCACCGATCCGGAGTATCCGGCCGCCCTGCGCACGCTGCACTCGCCGCCGCCGGTGGTTTTTGTGCGCGGCGACATTAACATTAAGACGGAGCTGGCCGCGAGCGTGGTCGGCACGCGTCAACCGACGCCCTATGGATTGAAAGTGGCCGAGCACCTGGGAGCCGCGTTGAGCCGCAGCGGCATTTGCACCGTCAGCGGCGGCGCGCGCGGCATCGACGCCCAAGCGCATCGCGGTGCGCTGAATGCGGGCGGACCGACCGTCGCCGTGTTGGGCGCGGGTCTGGATGTGCCGTACCCGCCCGAGCACGTGACGCTCTTCGAGCAGATCGTCGCTGCCGGCGGAGCATTGCTGGGCGAACTGCCGCCGGGTACGCCGCCGATGCGGGGCAGCTTTCCCGCCCGCAACCGCCTGCTGGCCGGGCTCGGCCGGGCTTGCGTGGTGGTCGAGGCGGGGGAGAAAAGCGGCGCGCTGATTACCGCGCGCCTGGCCATGGAGCAGGGGAAAACGGTGCTGGCCGTGCCCGGACGCATCGACCGGGCGCAAAGTCGCGGCGTCAACCGGTTGATTCGCGACGGGGCCAAACCGTTGCTGGAGATTCTCGACGTGGTCGAAGAGGTGCTCGGCGAGCATCTCAACCGCGGCCATGCCGAGGACGAAGCCGCCACGGCAATGCGCGCGCAGTTGCCGCCGCCGCCGGGCGATGCGGGAAAAATTTGGGACCGGCTCGTCGGCGCCGACGCCGATGCCGACGAACTGGCGGTAAAAACAGGATTGAGTGCGGCCCAAGTCAATGCGGCCCTATTGGAACTGGAGTTGGCGGGTCGGGTGCGAAGGCTGCCGGGTAATCGATACGCCGTCACTCAGGAGGTTTAATGAGTCAGACACTGGTCATCGTCGAGTCGCCGAGCAAGGCGAAAACCATTGGGAAATATCTGGGGCGCGACTATCAAGTGAAGGCCTCGGTCGGCCACGTGCGCGATCTGCCGGCCAGCGAGCTGGGCGTGGACATCGAGCAGGATTTCGCGCCCAAATACGTGACCATCAAAGGCAAGGAAAAGGTCCTGCGCGAACTGAAGACCGCCGCGGGCAAAGCAGACGCCGTGCTGTTGGCCCCCGACCCCGACCGCGAGGGCGAGGCCATCGCCTGGCACATCGCGCAGTCGTTGAACATTAAAGATAAGCCGGTGCACCGCATCAGCTTCAACGAAATCACCAAGCGCGCCGTGCTCGAAGCGCTCGAGCATCCGACCGAGCTGGACCGG
Organism: uncultured Pseudomonadota bacterium; assembly: GCA_937967875.1. Taxonomy (GTDB): domain Bacteria; phylum Lernaellota; class Lernaellaia; order Lernaellales; family Lernaellaceae; genus CALBTQ01. The sequence continues at coordinate 1,174 of CALBTQ010000468.1, read as the reverse complement.
AACAAATTCTACAGCCAGCAGGCGCGGCGCATTCTCGACCGGCTCGTCGGCTACAAGCTTTCCCCGCTGCTGTGGAAAAAGGTGAAGCGCGGTTTGTCGGCCGGGCGCGTGCAGTCGGTCGCCGTGCGGCTGGTCGTTGAGCGCGAAGAGGAAATCGAAAAGTTCAAGCCGCAGGAATACTGGGAGTTGTACGTCGATCTGCGCGCCGACGCCCCGCCGGTCTTCACCGCCAAGGTCGGCACGAAGGACGGCAAGAAGCTGTCGGTGACCGACGGCGAGCAGGCCGCGGCGATCGCCGCCGAGCTGGAAACCGGCAAGTACATCGTCGAGGCGATCAACCGCAAGCAGCAGAAAAAACGGCCGCTGCCGCCGTTCATCACCAGCACGCTGCAGCAGGTCGCCAGCCGTCGGCTGCGCATGAGCCCCAGTCAGATCATGCGCCTGGCGCAGCAATTGTACGAAGGCATCGACGTCACCGGCGAGGGTCCGCAGGGTTTGATCACCTACATGCGCACCGACTCGGTGCGCATCGCCGCCGACGCGCAACAGGCCGCCGCCGAGTATATCCGCCGCGCTTACGGCGACGAGTATCTGCCGGCCAAGCCGCCGGTCTACAGCAGCCGCAAGGGCGCGCAGGAAGCGCACGAGGCCATCCGGCCCACCGATCTGGCGCTGCCGCCCGAGAGCCTCAAAGGCAAGCTGACCGGCCCGCAGTTGAAGGTCTACGAGTTGATCTGGAAGCGCTTCGTCGCCAGCCAGATGAACCCGGCCGAGTTCGAAGTGCTGACCGTGCAGATCGCCAACGGTCCCTACCGCCTGACCACCAGCGAACAGAAAGAGGTGTTCCCCGGTCATCTGGCGGCGATGCGCGACGACGAGGAAAACGAAAACGGCGACGCGCCCAGCTCCAAGCTGCCGCCGCTGAGCGCCAAGCAGGAACTGCGCGGCGAGAAAATCGATCGGCAGCAGAAGTTCACCCAGCCGCCGGCGCGCTTCACCGAAGCCACGCTGATCAAGGAGCTGGAGGAACAGGGCATCGGCCGGCCGTCGACCTACGCGGCGATTCTGGCCACGATCCTTGAAAAGAAATACGTCGAAAAGGTCAAAGGCACCGCGAAAAAGGATCAGCCCAGATCGGAAGAGCACACGTCTGAACTCCAGTCACCGAATACGA
>CALBTQ010000467.1 GCA_937967875.1 uncultured Pseudomonadota bacterium | reverse complement strand
GCGAGCAGGGTCATCTTGTTGGTTTGCTTCATGCGGTCGAGCGTGGGGATGTTGTCGTCGCCGCGCATGCGCAGGGCGGCCGAATACTCCTCGGCGTTGATCAGATGCACGTAACGCCGCATGGCTTCGACCAGATCGCCGCTGGTTTCCGGCGTCGGCGCGGGCGGCGGCGCGGGCGTGGGCGAAACCTCGCCGGCGGGCGTCGTTTCCACCGGGGCGGGCGTTTCGCTGACGGCCGCCGGTACGGACGGCGCGACCGGCGCGTTTCCGCCGCGCAGCAACATGACGGTCAGCACCAGGCAGGCGACGTAGCCGCCGACCAACAACGCGTCGAACAGCCGCGTGAGCACCGCCGACACGCCGCCGGGCGATCCGCCGTCTTCGGCAAAGCGGAACTTGCTCATCGCTTGCGCCTCCTCGGCCGCGGCCGCTTGCCGTCCCAGATCACCGCGCCGACCAACGGCAGCCACAGCGCCGCCTGCACGCCGTCGGCCGGGCTTTTGATCCACCAGCCCAACAGCAGCAACAGGAACCAGCCCAAGAGCACGCCCAGGGCGATCAGGCGCACCTTCCACCAGAGGGTTAGGGTTTCCCAGCGCAGGCCGGGCAGGGTGCGGCTGGTGGTCGCGCGCTGAATCGCCGGCGGGCCGGCCAGGCCGTCGGTGAAGGCTTTGGTTTCGCGCGGCGGCGGCGAGAATTTAATGATCGCCACCGAGAGGTTGTCGGCGGCGCCGCGTTCGTTGGCCAGGTGGATCAGCGATTGCGCCGCCTGGTCGGGCTCCATGTTGCGCGCGGCACGGCCGATGGCCGCGTCGTCCATCATCGTGTAGAGCCCGTCGGTGCACAGCAGGTAGGTTTCGCCGGCCTGCACGTAGTGGGCGTCGGAGAGATCTACCTCGAGCACGGCCTCGCTGCCCACCGCGCGGTAGAGAATCGCTTCCTTCGGATGATTGCGCACCGCTTCCTGCGGGATCTTGCCCGCGTCGGCCAGCCGTTGCGCCTCGGTGTGATCGTTGGTCATCTGGTCGATGACGTTGCCCCGCTGCCGGTAGACGCGGTTGTTGCCCACGTGCGCGAAGCGGATGGCCCCTTTCTGATGATGCAGCACCGCGACCGTCGCCCCCATGCCCTCGAGGTCGGGATTGTCGGCGACGGCGTCGCGCACGGCGAGGTTGGCCTGGCCGACGGCGTCCACCAGCATCTGGCGCGGTTGCAGACCGTCCCAGCGGCGGTAGAAATCGACGATGGCCTCGACGACCAGCCGGCTGCCTTTGCCCGCCGCCTTGGACAGACCGACGCCGTCGGCGACGACCAGCAGATCGCCGTGGCGCGTGCTCAGGCTGGCCAGGCAGTCGTTGTTTTCCGCCCGTTCGCCGCCGGGGTCGCTACGCGTGGCAATTTGTACTTTTGGTGCTTCTTCGCGCTGCATCGTTTTCGTTGCAAGCTTGGCGTCGCCTCGTGCCGCCGAGGTCGTCTGCGCCGGCTCGCCTGAAAGGGTTTTACGTGCGCCAAGTATACACCACTCGCGACGCGCCTCAACATGCCGGGCGCACTTTTTTCGCCGCGGGAAATTCTTTTTGCGCGGCGCAGGCTTGGCAGCGCACGGCCGGAGCGTTAAGCTGAATAACCTATCGTCAATTAGGAAAGGAACCGCCCGTGGCAGCCAAAAAATCCGTCGCCAAAGCGCCGTTGCGCGTCGGTTACGCCCGGCGCGACATCACCCCGTCTTTGCCGTTTCCGCTGGCCGGTTACGCCACGCGCACCGAGCGGCTGGCCGACACCGTTCGCGATCCGCTGACCGCCCGCGCGGCCGTTTTTTCCGCCGGGGGGAAACAGGCCGCGCTGGTGTCGGTCGACCTGCTGTTGGTCAGCCTACCGCTGCGCGACGGCGTGGCCCGGGCGGTGCGCGACGCGGGGGTGAACCTCGACGGCCTGCTGCTAAGCGCGACGCACACGCATTCGGCGGCGGGCGGCTTCGTCCAGAGCGATTCGGCGCGGCTGTTCATGGGCGGTTATCGTCCGGCGCTGCTGGCCGAACTGACCGAGAAGATCGCCGGCGCGGTGATCGCCGCGGCGGGGGATCTGCAACCGGCCACGTTGCGCCACGGCACGACCGAGACGGTCGGGCTCAACTGGAACCGCCGCCATCCGGACGGGCCGGTCGATCGCCGCATGACGGTGACGACGGTGCAGCGCGGCAAGAAAAACCTGCGGTTGATCAGCTTCGGCGCGCATCCGGTGATCGTTTCCGAGCGCGCATACAACACCGCTTCGGCCTGCTGGCCCGGCGAGCTGACCGAATCGCTGGAAGCCGAGGGCGACGACGCGATGTTCGTCGTCGGACCGGTCGGCGGCGTGAACGTGCTGTTTCCCGAAGGGCCGATGGAGCTGGACGTGCACCTGGCGCTGGTCAACCGGTTGATGCGCGAGCAGGTCGATCGCGCGATCGCCCACGACGAGCCGCTGACCGACGAGCCGATCGTCGCCTTCGCCGAGGCCGATGTGCCGCTGCAGGTCGTGTTGCCGCGATTGCTGCCGGTGCGCCTGGCGTGGCTGGACGCGGCGCTGACCCCGCTGCGCATGTACGCGCGCCACTTCGGCCGCGGCACGATGCCCGATCGGGTCGGAACGTACGTGCCGGTGCTGCGCGTGGGGCAGGTGATCTTCACCGGATTTCCCGCCGACCTGGGCGCGGGCGTCGGGTTGGCCGTGCGCCGGTCGATCGAACAGCACGGTTATCGCGCGGGCGCGGTGGCGTCGCAAACGGGCGATTATGTCGGCTATGTGCATCTGCCGGAGGATTACGAGCGGCTGCCCCAGGGCGATCGCGACGCGTTGCAGTTGACCGTTTACGAAAACGCGATGGCTTTCTTCGGCCGCGACACGGGCTTGAAACTGTTGGACGGATTCAAGCAGGCGCTGGCGGCGGTGTAGCGCTTAGGGGCAGGCCGCGTAGGCGTCGCCCTTGGGCGCGGGAACGGTCGCCATGCCGTCGGCGACGGCCGAGGCGAAAAAGCAACTCCACTGGTACATCGTTTCCTCCAGATCGAAGGCGACGTAGTGGCCGTCGAGGTTGGCCGGCGACTCGACCTGCAGCCAGACGCCCGTCGCTTTCCCCTGGTCGGCGGCGATGTTGCCGCTCGCCGGCAGCGCCACCTGCCCGCGTCCGCCGAGCGTCTCCAGCGCCTCGAGCGAATAGGGCTGCACCTGCTCGCCGCCCAGGTCGAGCCCGGCGGCGACGGCCAGGCCTTCGATCATCGGCGGCGTGAAGTACGTGTCTTGGTACCCGCCGATCAACAGCACGTCGCGCGGTTGGGTGCGGTTGACCCACCACGGCGCGAAGTTCGCCGCTTCCGCGCCGTCGGCGGTCGTCTGGAAGGTCGTTGCCAGCGGATGATATTCCGACCAGTCGTCGGCATTGAGCACCCAGTCCAGCACCAGGCCGATCGGCAACGGCGACTGCTTGTAGACCACGTTGTAGATCCACGAGACGCCCGCGCCGGTCAGCAACGCGGCGCGGTAAGCGTCCTCGACGCCCAGCAGCACGTTGCCCACCGTCGCGCCGGTCGAATGGCCCCAGAAGAGAAAATTGTCGGGATCGAAAAAGAGCGACTCCGCCGCGCCCGGATCGGCCTCGGGCGTGAGCGTCGGATCGATCGTCAGCTTACGCGCGACCTTGAGCAGGAAGATGTAATCGGACGCCGCCTGCCGGATGTTGTCGCGGAAGGCGACCGTGTTGAGCGGGTTGGCGAACTCGATGCCGGTCATACTGCCCAGCGGGTGGCGCGGACCGGTCATCGCCAGTTCGATGTCCAGGCAGGCGATGCCGCGATGGGCCAGCAGCTTGCCGGGGCCTTCGCCGGGAACGTTCGCCTCGCCGGGCGCGCGGTCGAAAACCTGTGTGTAGGATCCGCCCTGGCCGTTGGCGTAAAACAACAGCGGCCAGCCGCCGTCGGGCATTGTCCCTTTGGGGATGGACACCGCGAAGCGCACCCATTCCCACCAGACGAGAATCGGGTCGCCGCCGTCGTCGAAGTAAATGCGGCCGCCCTTGTCGTAATAGGGCCGCGAGCCGTCCTGCCAGATGGGCAGCGTGGTTTCGGCCTCGAGCACGTAGTAGGTCGGGTAGTCGGCCAGCAGCTTCACCTCGCGGATTTCCGGCGCGCTCAGTGCGTTGACCGTCGCGCGGATTTTCTTCATGCGCGCCACCGGATCGCCCGGGCGAAAGACGGTCGCCACGGCGACGTCGCTTGCAGCGAGGCCCGCGTCGGTCAGGTAATCGCCCAAGGCGGCGAAGGCCGGCCGATCGGCGACGGCGAATTGACCCTCGGGCCAGTCGCCGGCCATGACCGCCGCGAACTTCGCGTCGACGGCCAGCGGGCGCCCGTGGATATCGCCCAGGTTCGTGCGCACGATCGCCGCGTAGTATTCGCCCGGAGCCAGCGGCTTGCCCTGGTAGGGCAGCAGCGTGAGCGTGTATTGGGGCAGGTAAGTGCCCATCGCCGTGCGCCAACGGGCGGTCAGCGGCACGCGTTCGCCGTAGCGCGCGCTGCCGGGCTGCACGTTGACCAGCAGCACCGGGCAATCGTCTTCCAACGAGTGGCGCCAGGTGGTCGGCAGATTTTGGGCGTCGATCTGCCCGTCGAAACGGAAGTGGATCGCGCCGCCGCGCGCGAAGCCTTCGGCGGCCTCGTTCGCCTGATCGAGATACAACTGCGTCAGCCAGTTATCGGTACGGTTGGGGAAGCGATCGTAGCGGACGGAGCCGTCGGCGCGGCGCATGTGCTCGATGGGGAACGGACAATCCCAGAAGCCGGCGTCGTCGCTCAGCTCGAAGTAAGCGGCGACCGCCGCGGGCTGCGCCGGTGCGGGGTCGGGCGTTTCCTCGTCCGTGGCGCAAGCGTAAAAACACCAGACCAGGCACAGCGACATCCAGACAAGCCACCGCCGACTACGCATGAATATTCTCCCCGTAAGCGATTGTCCTTACTTTAAACGCAGCGCGGCTCGCGGACAAGCAGTTAATAGAACGGATAGAAATAGTCCAGCCGCGAGTCGACGACCACCAGCGCGGTGAGCACCAGCGCCGCGCCCCACGTCGCCGCCCACACGGCCGTCGCGCCCGCTTCGCGCCGCTCGATCCACTGCAGCACCCGCGCCAGCCCGGCCGCGGCGAAGGGCAGCGAAGGCAGCAGGTAGCGCGGATTGGGAATGATCAACGCGGCGATCAGCAGGTACAGGCCGCCCAGCGCGAGCAACACACGGTCGCCTGTCGTGGCGCGCCACAAGGCGACGAACGCCGGCAGACCCAGCGGCGCCAGGTGCGCGCCGAAATGCAGCGACCACAACGGCAACACGATGGAAAACAGATGATCGACCCCGCCGGGAGATCGGAAGAGCACACG
>CALBTQ010000466.1 GCA_937967875.1 uncultured Pseudomonadota bacterium | reverse complement strand
ACCACCGAGATCTACACTCTTTCCCTACACGACGCTCTTCCGATCTGAAGGCATAGCTGGTATCCGGCGTTTCGATCACCCCCCGTCGCCCCACGCGGGCATCGACATTGAACGCGTCGATAAACCAGGCGCCGGGCGCATGGGTCAATTGCACGCGATTGAAATCGTACAATTTTTTCTGACCGAGGCCCGGCCCGTCGTTGATCGATCCGGAAGGCATCGCCTGCGGTCCGGGCACCACCTTCAAGATGCGCGATTTGCCGAAACCGACCACAAACGAACCGTTCGGCATCGCCGTGGGAGGAACTCGCGGGACAACCGCAATGACCTTTCCGGTCAGACATTGTTGCGCCTGATCCCAATTCAATTGACCGCCGATTTCATAGGCATCGGCCTCGCCCGGCGGATAATCGTATTCGAAACGCAGTTCGTTGATTTCCTGCGCCTGGGGCAGATCGACGGTCACATCCAGCCGACTTTGTCGGCGCCGGATACGCACTTCGCCCTCTTTTATCTCTTGAAAACCGCGCTCGCGGGAATATTGCGTGCGCACGAACTCACAGGCGTTTTTTGCGGTCCACCGGATTTCGTCGGTGTACTTTCTGTTGCGCACATCCTGCCAAAACAGGCTTTCCACTTTGTTGTCGTAACCGATTCTCATTTCGGCATTGAAGGTGACACTTTCCCCGCCGACTTCAATTACCTTGGCGCCGGTATAAACGCCGACGATATCCGTGGGGATTTTCGGTTCCGCCTCGACCGGCGCTAGTTCGTTTTTCCGGCAACCGACCGTCAGGAAGACGATCAAGGCAAATAAAAGCAGCGCACTGAAAATCGCTCGCCACATATTCTTCCTCCCTCGCCGCCCAGTGTAACCGGAAGCCGAAGCGTTGTCAGGATGCTTCGCGCAGAACATTCAATAGCGAAACGAAACCGTCGTCCGCGCTCTTTGCCAGCCACAAGCGACGGCCCAGATCGAGCGCCGGCAGCGCGAGCAGCGTTTGCGGCCGGGGTTGCTCCAAGTCGGCGCGCAATGCGGCGCACAGCGTACGCATGCCGCTGCACACGCGCCAGTCGAACAGACCGGCGATCAGCGGATTGTCTTTGCCGAAGTACAGGCTGCGCACGTCGTCCTTGAACGCCGCGACCGCCTTGCCCGCGGCATAGGCCAACGCGGCTTCGGCCACCGCGCCTTCGTCGGGCACGCGCCCGTTGAGGTTGAGCGCCAGACCGTCGCACGCCTCGACCACCTGGTACACATCGAGCGCGAAAATCGCCTTGTCCCACAACGCGTTGGCGCGCGCTTCGTCGAGCCCCTGCGCCATAAGCATCTGCGCCAGCGGCAGAAACTCCAGGCCGTCGCGTTGCGGCAGAAAGACGGTGAAACCGTCGCCCTCCAGCGCGCGGGCGATTTGCGCCATTTCGTCGCGTTCGTGTTCGTTGAACAAGGGTCCGCTGCAGTAGATGCGCTTGGGTCGGTCGCTCATGGTTATCCTCGCAGTTCATTAGTGTATTGTGGCGGAGTTCGGTCTATTTTACAGAATTGAAGAGGTTCTGCTAGGATGAAATTCCATCGCGCAAGCGGACATCAAGCACCGACCGATATCCTTCCTGACCTTTTACCCTCACCCCATTTTGCGGCAGAGGCCGACGACCTTGCCTTGGATGCGCACGCGGCGGGCGTCGTAGATCAGCGGGGCCATGTCGCGGTTGGCGGGGCGCAGCTCGAGACCTTGTCGCTGGAGCCCCTCACCCCGGGCTGCGCCCGACCCTCTCCCAAATGGGAGAGGGTAAATGCCGGCGGCCTAGTCTCCCTTCTCCCCGTGGGAGAAGGGACGGGGATGAGGGTTGCCGCATGTCAAGATCACAACATAGGTTACAGTTAATTATTATGCCCTTCCACCTTGAGACAGGATTTTCTCAATTATGGATAAAGCGCGATTCAAATCATTAATAACAAGATCCGCCGCTAAACGGAGCACCCTCCAACCTCTTTCATTTAGATACCTGTCCCTAGCATAATCTAATGTTTGACGATATTGATGAATCGGACCATCGATTTCGATAATCAGTTTTTTCTCATGACAGAGAAAATCGACAATAAATGGAAAGACAACAACCTGACGGCGAAATTTGTACCCCAAAAATTTTCGATTTCTAAGGGATTCCCACAAAAGCGCTTCGGAGGGAGTTACAGCCGAACGAGAATCTCGACTCATTTCAATCAACTGAGTTTTGTGATCCGAATCCAATTTCAAACCTCCAACAGCTATCCTCTACCCCATTTTGCGACAGAGGCCGACGACCTTGCCCTGGATGCGCACGCGGCGGGCGTCATAGATCAGCGGGGCCATGTCGCGGTTGGCGGGGCGCAGCTCGATCTTGTCGCCGCGGGGATAGATGCGTTTGATCGTCGATTCCTCGTCGTCGATCAGCGCGAGGCCGATCTCGCCGGTTTCCACCTGGGCGCGGCGGGCGATGATCGCGAAGTCGCCATGGAAGATGCCGTCTTCGATCATGCTGTCGCCATGAACGCGCAGGGCGAACAGCTTGGGTTCGGGGAACAGGCTGCCGTCGATGGTCAGGTGCCCTTCGATGTGTTCCAGCGCCAGGGCGGGCGGACCGGCCGCGGTGAGGCCGACGATCGGCACGGTGGACGGCGTGTGCGCGACGTCCTCGACAACCCGCAGGCCGCGCGATTTGCCCGGCACGCGTTCGAGCGCGCCCTTGTGAATCAGCGCCGCGATCGCCTCCTGGATGGTGGAAATGGTCACGCCGAAGTGCAGCGCGATCTCCCGGTAGGTGGGCGGCACGCCTTCGCGGTCGCGATGGGTGCGGATGAATTCCAAAATCTGCCGTTGCTTGCGGGGTAGAGTTTCCATAAGCGCCTCCTGGTGACAACATATCCCCTACGCGCGTACCCGTCAACCGGGCGGCGCAATTTTCGTCCGGCGAAGTCGAGGGTTAACTTTTCTCTTGATCCGCGCCGACCGGGCTCGTATGCTCGCCGTTTGCTTTTTCGAGGAACACCATGTCCGCGTCATCCGACCATAACGATCGCGCCATCCTGGAGGTCGTTACCCCGCGTTCCGGCACCGTCGGCGAAGTGCTGACGCTCGCCGCGCCGCTGGTGGTGTCGTTTGTCTCCTTTTCGCTGATGGGCGTGGTCGACACGCTGGTCATGGGCCGCGTGGGCACGCCCGAACAGGGCGCGGTGGGCTTGGGCGCGATGCTCACCTGGGGCCTGGCGGTCGTGTTTACGGCCACGCTGACGGCGGTGAACACCTTCGTGGCGCAGGATTACGGCGCGGGCAACCATCATCGCGTCAGCAGCCACGTGCGCACGGCGGCGCTTTTGATTCCGCTGTTCACGGTGCTGGTCTGGGCGATGATTCCCCTGCTGCCGGCGATGATCAGCACCCTGGGCAGCGATCCGAAGGTCGCGCCGCACATCCTGGCTTACATGCGCGTGCGGATCATGGGCGTGCCGTTTTTGTTCATCAACTTCACGCTGACCAGCTTCCTGCGCGGCCTGGGCGACATGCGCACGCCGATGGTGGTGACGATCGTCGCCAACATCATCAACGCGGCGCTGACGATCTGGCTGGTGTTCGGCGGGTGGTTCGTGCCGGCGCTGGGCGTGCAGGGCGCGGCGCTGGGCAGCCTGATCGGCGGCATCTGCGAAGCGCTGCTGTACCTGGGCATATACCTCGGCGAGCGGCGGCACCAACTGTACCGCACACGCTCGCTGGGCTTGCCGACGCTGGGCGAGATCGGCCGCTTCCTCAAAGTGGGCATGCCGATCGGCTTCGCCTGGGCCTTCGACATGACCGCTTGGATGCTGTTTTCGATTTACGCCTCGACGCTGCAACCGGCGGCGCTGGCGGCGCACATGATCATCTTTCAGATCATCCATTTCAGCTTTCTGCCCGCGGCGGCGGTCGGCGTGGTCGGCACGACGCTGGTCGGCCAGTACCTGGGCGCACAGCGCGTCGACCTGGCCAAGCGCTCGGCGTGGTGGACGATCCGCATCGGCGTGGGCTACATGACGCTGATGGGTCTGACGATGGCGCTGACGCGCGAGCATCTGATCGCCGTGTTCAACGCCGATCCGGCGGTCGTGTTCATCGGCGGACGGTTGCTGTTGCTCGCCGCAATTTTTCAACCCTTCGACGGAATCGGCATGACGATCACCGGCGCCTTGCGCGGGGCCGGCGACACGCGCGCGCCGATGCTGATCATGCTGGGCTGCGCGACGCTGATCTTCATGCCCGGCGTGTATTTGCTGGGCATTCATCTGAAGTACGAGATTTTCGGCGCCTGGACGGCCGCGGTGGTCTACGTGATCACGCTGGGCATCATGTTGCTGATCCGTTTCTTGCGCGGCCATTGGACGCGGATGAAGGTGTAGACCTCTGCACCGATCCGCCAACTTCACAGCGATAAAAATCGGGGACGTCATGAGCGAATCATGACGTCCCTTTTATGATGATCGCCGATCGTCGGCGCTTAGATATTTTTTGCTTTGGCCGTCGAGCCGTAATGAACCGCATGCGGCGAATGCCGGCGGGCGTACAGACGCTCCAGGCCGACATAGATCGGGCTGGCGACGAAGATTGTCGAGTACACGCCGGCCGTGCAGCCGATAAGCATGGCCAAGGCGAAGTCGAAGAGAATTTCCCCACCGAAGATGAGCAGCGGCACGATGGCCATCATCGTGGTGAGCGAGGTCAGGATCGTACGGCTGAGCGTTTCGTTGATGGCCTTGTTGACATACTCACCGATCGAAAGCGTCTTTTTGCGATGCTGACTCTGCTCACGGATGCGGTCGAAGATAACGATCGTGTCGTTGATCGAGTAGCCGGCGATGGTCAGCAACGCCGCCAATACCGACAGGCTCATTTCCCGGCCGGTGATGGCGAAAAAGCCGGCGGTGATGATCACATCGTGCGCCAGGGCGACAATACCGCCGGGAGCGAAGCGGAAATTGAAGCGGAAACCGATGTAAATCAGGATGCCCACCAAGCTGAAAAGGATCGCGTACAAGGCATTGGCGCGCAACGTTGCACCGACGCGCGGACCGATCATGTCCATGGAAATCAAGGCAACATTGCCTTCACCGAATAGCTGTTGCAAATGCTGTTCGATCCGTTTGGCGAGAATGTTCAAATCAAACCCGCCGTCGACCGGCGAACCATCCGACGCATCCGGCCCCTTGGCGCGGATGGAAAAAACATTGCGGTCCTGCAAGTCGAAGGTGTTGACCTGCACGCCGCGTACGGCAATGTCGGCGGGAAGATTGTTCATCACCCGTCGGATTTCGTCGATCGAAACTGGCGCGGTCCGGTTTTTCAACTCGACGCGCATTTCGATGCCGCCGGCGAACTCGACATTCCAGTTGAAGCCCCGGAACACAATCAAGCCAAGGGAAACCAGCACCAACGTCACCGATATGACGATGAAGTACTTGCTTTTGCCGATAAAATCGATCTTCGTGTCATGCGGAATCAGCTCGAAAAATTTCATTTCCCATCTCCACGCATCACTCACGGCAAGCCGGAGCGCTTTGTTGGCGGTGCCATGCCGGCATCCTGCCCAACCGGATGAACCGGCAGACATACGCCCGGCCACGATTCCTTTTCGGGGAAACCATGAACTGATCGGGAAATGTCTCTAGGTGAAATCGCTTAAAAAGTGGAGATAACCCTTGTTTTTATAGGGAATACGACGAGGCGGAAAAACATGATGAACGGTCAGGTCAGCCTGTTTCCCAAAACGGAGAAAAAGCCGAAGGTCCATCGAAGCGCGCCTTTTAACCGACAGAGTCACGGCAAAGGGACCACTAAATTGTGGTAAGCAAATGTATCCTTTCCGCACCGAAAGTCAATTACCGCCCGGCGAAGCGATCAATGAAAAATGATTGACTTCCCACCCTAACCATGTCAAAAGCGCCAAGGCGTTCTTGTCTCATGCTGCGAGCGAAACGACATCATGCAGATTACCGAGCCGCTGAGAACCGGCGGCGAGTTCTCGTTCCCGTGGACGAAAGACAAAATCAGACAATACCTGGCGACGTACAATCGTAACGTCGCCGTCCAAGGAAACATTCCGTTGCGTGTGGTCGTGTGGCTGATGGTGCGCCTGGCGCGCAGCCTCTCGTGGGAGGGCGCGTATCGCCTGGGCACGTGGATCGGCCGCGGGCTGTATCGCCTCAAGGTGCGGCGGAAGATAGCGATGACCAACCTGGACATCGTGTTCGGCGACGCCAAAACCGCGCGCGAGAAGGACGAGATCTACCGCCTTTCGCTGGTGAACTTCGGCCGGCAGGCGATCAACTACCTGCGCATTCCGTTGATGGACGAAACGTTCTGGCGCGACTGCTTCACGATGGAGAACGAGCACATCCTGCGCAACGCCTACAACCAGGGGCGCGGCGTGATTTTCCTGTACATGCACTTCGGGCCGTGGGAACTGCCGGGCGGCAAGATCAGCCTCGCCGGGTACCCGATTTCGGTGGTCGCCAAGAAGATCAAAAATCCGGTGATCGATAAGCTGGTCGTCGAGGCGCGCGACGCGATGGGCCTGGGCACGATCGCGCACCGCGATTCGATGGAACGCATTCGCGCCGGGCTGGCGCGCGGCGAAGGCGTGATCATGGTGATCGACCAGAACATGAAGCGCAGCCAGGGGATGTTCGTCAATTGGCTCGGCCGGCCGGCGTCGACGCCGCGTTCGACCGCGTGGATCGTGCGCGAAACGGGCGCCCCGGTGATCAGCGGCTATGCGGTGCAAACCGGGCCGCGCGAATTCAAGATGGTGATGACCGAGGAAATTCTCTGGATCGCCGACGAGGATCCGCAAGAGGAACTGCGCCTGAACACGCAACGCTACGTGGAAGACGTGCAGCGGCACATCTACGCGATGCCCGAGCAGTGGTTCTGGCTGCACCGCCGCTGGAAGATCCAGCCCGAGGGCGTGGAGAATCCGTATAAAGAATAGCTCCGGCGGTCTCAGAGTTTTAACAACCTTTCAATCTATTTTTCATGCAAATCCTCCGCTGCGGGGGGTTGTCTTTGACGCCCGAAGTCCTACAATTGCCCGACTTTCGCCAATTCATTCGGTTGCGGCACAAACAGCACCGGTAGAGGTTTTCGATGGACAAGCCCGTTCATTCCTGGTCGTTCCGTCTGCGTCGATTGCTCAACTGGCTGCCCATGGGGCTGGCCTACGCCTTTTTGTACATGGGGCGCTACAACCTGACGGTGGCCAAAAGCGCGTTGGGCGACGCGATCATGTCCAAGGCGCAATTCGGCAACATCTTCGCCGTGGGCGCGGTGGTCTACGGCGTTTCCTTTTTGCTCAACGGCCCGCTGACCGACCGCCTGGGCGGACGCTTCACCATGTTGCTGGGCGTGTTCGGCGCGTTGATGATGAATCTGCTGATGGGCGTGTCGCTGTACGGCATCGCCAACTGGGGCTGGGAACTGCCGATCAGCACGACCTTCACGGTGCTCTACGCGCTGAACATGTACTTCCAATCGTTCGGCGCGGTGTCGATCGTCACGGTCAAAGCGCCGTGGTTCCACGTGCGCGAACGCGGCACGTTCTCGACCATCTTCGGCATCATCATCACGTTGGGCATCTACTTCGCCTTCGACTGGGGCTTCGCGGTGGTCGCGGCCACGCGGGCGACGGTGGGCGAAAGCCTGCCCTGGGTGGCGCGCATCGTGCGGTTCGTCTTCAGCACCGGCGGCGCGGGCGTGGACCAGAACTGGTGGCTGTTCTTCGTGCCGACGATCATGCTGGCGATCTTCTGGGTGATCATGTTCCTGTTCCTGCGCAACACGCCGGGCGAAGCGGGCTTCACCGATTTCGAAACCGGCGAAGACACGCTGTCGGCCGACGGCGGCCGCGAGCCGGTGCTGCTGGTGTTCAGGAAGATCGTCACGCACCCGGTGTTGATCGTGGTGTGCGGCATCGAGTTCGTCAGCGGCATCATGCGCAACGGCGTGATGCACTGGTTCCCGCTGTTCGCCAAGGAAGTGGCCGGCTACAGCGAGTTGTTCGTGACGAAAAACTGGGGGCTGACCCTGTTGTTCGCCGGCGTGATCGGCGCGTGGCTGACCGGGTACATGTCCGACAAGGTGTTCCAATCGCGGCGCGCGCCGATGGCCTTCATCCTCTACGGTCTGATGTTCGCGTCGGCGGTGGTGATGGCGCTGAGCTTCAACGCCAATCCGTGGTTCCTGACGCTGGCGGTGTGCAGCATTTCGATGAGCGTAATCGGCGTGCACGGCATTTTATCGGGTACGGCGACGGCCGATTTCGCCGGCACGCGCAACACCGGCGCGGCGGTGGGGATCGTCGACGGCGCGGTCTACCTGGGCACCGGCTTGCAATCGATGGTTATCGGGCACATCACGCCGGTCGGCGAGGCCGCGAAGGTCGCCGGCAATTGGATCTACTGGCCGCTGTTTTTGATTCCCTTCAGCATCGTCGGCTTCGCGCTGGCCTGGCGCATCCGGCACGCCTTGCCCAACAAAGCGCGCTGACGCTCAACCGCGCGCGGCGTGGATTTTGGTCAGCAACTCTTTGACCGCCGGCGCGGCGTTGAGGATGTGGTCGAGCTTGCCGCAGGGAGATCGGAAGAGCGTCGTGTAGGGAAAGAGTGTAGATCTCGGGGGGCGCC
>CALBTQ010000465.1 GCA_937967875.1 uncultured Pseudomonadota bacterium | reverse complement strand
GATCGTATTCGGTGACTGGAGTTCAGACGTGTGCTCTTCCGATCTTCAGCGCAATTTCCGCATATCCGGTGATGCCGGTCAAAATATTGTTGAAGTCGTGCGCCACGCCGCCGGCCAGACGGCCGATCGCCTCCATCTTTTGCGATTGCATCAACTGTTCTTCCAAGCGCCGTTTGTCCTCTTCCGACTTCTTACGCTCGGTGATGTCGCGGCTAACGCCCACCAGACCGATCAACCGGTCTTCGCTGTCGAAAATCGGCACGCGGATCGTGTCATAATAGCGGGAGTGCCCGTTGGCGCCGCTTCCCTTTTCTTCCGAACGAATGGTGATTCGCTGCGCAATCGCCAGCGTATCGCCCTGCCGGAAAATCTCCAGCATATCGGCGGGCATGACTTCCTCGTCCATCCGGCCGACGATTTCATCGATTTCCCGCCCCAGCATGCCGGCAAAGGCTTTATTGACGATAAGAATGCGCCCGGAGACATCTTTGAAATAAACCATATCGGGAATGGCGGAGAGCAGCGATTGCAGTTGGCTGTGTTTTTCGTCCAACGCCATTTCCGAAGCCTTGCGCTCGGTGATGTCGCGCGAGATGGAGAGGATGTGCGGCTCGCCGTCGATGTTGATGATTCGCGCCGAAATCAAGGCGGTTCTTACCTGGCCGCTCTTGGTGCGCAAGAACACTTCCAGGTTATCGGCATAACCATGTTTCTCCACCTCCTTCACCAACACATGGCGTTCTTCCTCACTGCGCCAGATACCCAACTCCAACGTGGTGCGCCCAAGCACTTCCGCTTCGGTAAATCCCGAAATTTGCGTGAATCCCTCGTTGACCGCCATGCAAACGCCGTCACTGAGACGATTGATGATCACCGAATCCGGACTCGTTTGAAAGGCGATCTGGAACAGATTCTTGCTCTCCCGCAGTTCGCCTTCCACGCGTTTGCGTTCGTCGATTTCCGCTTTCATTGTCTGCACGGTCCGGTCGAGTTGCCGCGTGCGTTCATCGACGACGCGGCTGATCTTATCCTGCGCAATCTGGTGCAACAGGTTGACGCGTTCATCCATGGCGAATGAGAGCACGATCACGCCGACCGCAAAGCCGATGTGTAGGCTGTGCAAGGTAACGATGCTGGGAATAATGACGCCCAAGATGGTCATGAAAAACACCAAGCCGCCGACCAGAAACATCAACCAGGCGATGAAAAATTGTTTGGCCGGCTGGTACCCTTGCTTCCAAACACGCCAGGTGGTGTGCATGATGACAAAGATGATAAGCATCGCAAAAGCGGACGAAAGATAGTGCGAATACAGCGGATTGATCGGAAGCAGGCCCAAGGAAAGAAAAAACAATATGGAAAGGATCAGCAAGCAGCGATCCGAACCGGGGGCATGCTTTTTGATTTGTAGAAACTCTCTTGAAAACAGGACCCCGAAAGCCAGGGTCGCCCCGGCGAAGAGCGTTACCGAGTTCATCGCCCACCAGGTGGCATGCGGCCAGAAATACTGATTGCCGAATCCCATCAGCGTGGTCAAATACAAAACGAATACAACGGTATATGCGGAAAAAAGCAGATTGATCGAGTCGCGAAGGTATAAATAATTGCGCAAGTGTATCAGCGCCAAGGTAATGAAGATGCCGAAAAGGATGCTTAAATACGACGATAAAGCCTTTTCATAATCGGTGAAAAAAGTATGGGATTGGATCCGCAAATCCATCAAAAATGTCGTGTCACTTGAAAAACGCAGGTAATAGGTTCGCTGTTCGCCGACCGGAAGATTGATTTTAAATATATGATTGCGATGGCGAATTCCATTTTCCGGCAACGGATAATAACAGCCTCCGGTCACTTGTTGAAAGCTTCCGTCCGACTGAGGTAAAAAAACATCGAGTTGTTTGATAAATGGGTAATTGTAAATCAGTAAAAAGTCTTCATTTTCTTTACCTTGATTGTTCAGCGAAAAACGAACCCAGTAATTGGCCTGGCGAAGATCGGAAGAGCACACGTCTGAACTCCAGTCACCGAATAAGAACTCGTAT
>CALBTQ010000464.1 GCA_937967875.1 uncultured Pseudomonadota bacterium | reverse complement strand
TACGGCGACCACCGCGATCTACCCTCTTTCCCTACACGACGCTCTTCCGATCTGACGAGGCTTTCGAGCACGGGGATGCTTTGCATGGTGTAGTCGTCGCGGTACACCTTGAACTCGATCGGCAGCGGATGCAGCTTCTGCAGCGGCGGATCGTCGGGGCAGCCGTCCTTGTCCTGGAAGGCGTTGTAGGTTTCGGGCTCGTTGGGGCATTGATCGTCTTTGTCGGCGATGTTGTCGTTGTCGTTATCGGGATCGGGGCAGCCGTCGTTGTCCTGGAAGCCGTCGTTGTCTTCCAGCTTGTCGGGGCACTGATCGTCCGCGTCGAGCACGCCGTCGTTGTCGTTGTCTGGATCGGGGCAGCCGTCCTCATCCTCGAAGCCGTCGATGTCCTCGGCTTCCTTCGGGCACTGGTCCTTGACGTTGATGATGCCGTCGCCGTCGATGTCCGGCGGAATCGGCACGAAGCCGGCCGGCTTGAGCCGCCAGATGTCCCAATTGCCGTTGTCGTTGCTGTGGAAATAGATATAGCCGTCGTTGCCCCACATCGCGCCGCCTTCGAATTTCTCGTGGGTGGTCAGCGGGGCCAGGCCGGTGCCGTCGGATTTGATGATCCACAGGTTCCAGTTTTTGTTTTCGTTCGAGGTGAACACGATGTAGCGGCCGCCGGGCGACCAGGCCGGTTCGACGTCCTCGGCCTCGCGCGAGGTGAGGCGGGTCAGGTCCGAACCGTCGGGGCGAATCGTGTAGATTTCGAAGTTGCCCGAGGCGTTGCTGGAGAAAACGATCCGCGTGCCGTCGGGGCTCCACTTCGGGAAAAGGCCCTGCGTGTTGAGGTCCAGCAGGTTCGAGCCGTCGGCGTTGATGATGTAGATGTTGGGCATCTTGCTTTTCCAGCGTTTCCAGAACATGCCGTTGCGGTTGATGCCCACGTCCTTGCCTTTGTCATAGGCGTTGAAGACGATCTTCACGTTGTCGTAGTGGCAATCGGCGCCGAAGGCCAATTTGGGGATGTTGGTCACCTTCGAGATGGTGCCGCCGCCGACGTTCTTTTTCCAGATCGCGCGCATGTCGACGCGGCGGTAGGAATCGAAAAGAATGGTGTGGTCGTCGGCCATCCAGGACGGGAAGGCGTCGTCGGCTTCGTCGACGTCCAGCCGCTGCACGCTGCCCGAGGCCGTTTCCTTGATGAAGATATCGAAGTTCTTCCCGGCCGAATCGCTTTTCTGGTAGCTCATGTAGGCCACGCGTTTGGCGTCGGGCGACACGTCTGGATAGAAATCGTCGAAGTCGTCGTTGGTCACCTGCGCCAATTCGACATAAGCTCCCCCCTGGGCCTGCGGTTGGTCGTTGACAAAAATAAGTAGCGATAAAGTAATAATCGTCGCTGCTATCAGCAGATAGCGAACACGCATGGGCCTGCCTCCCTACATGATTTTCATAGTAAATGGATAACTCTCACCACAGGGATTACATATCGCCTGCCCCGATGATTGTCAAGACTTCGAGATTTAACTACAGAAAAATGCACACCTTTTTTGCAGCGCCAATTTCCGTTTATCCGCTTGCGTATTTGCGGTGTCTTTTGTAGTGTACCGAGTCATGGTTCGCGGTGCGAATGTCTCGACATTTAGCAGAGAGGAACGGTGCGGATGAAACGACACAAGACGGTGGTCGTGATTCTTTTGGCCACTTTAATCGCCGCTTCGGCGGCCGCGGCCGGCAGCATGATCGGCAAATTGTACGTCAAACAGAGCGAGGTGCTGCTGACCGAACGCTCCGGCCAGACGTGCCTGAACGAAGTGGAAAATTATTGCGAACGCTCGTACATGTGCCCGGAGGGCAAGGTGGCCCACGCGCTGGTGTACAATATCAAGGAAGACCAGGGCGATAAGATCCTCTCCGGCCTGAGCCTGGTGTGCGCCGATCCCAACGCGTTCCAGCAGCCGGAAACGGTGGGCGCGTCGGGCGAGACGTTCACCGGTGAAGTGGTCACCGATTATTGCCCGGTCGGCTACCTGCTGGCGGGCTCGGAATTTTTCACGAACGAAAAGCGTCTCAACCTGACCGGCGCGCGCCGTGTCTGCCGCCGCTACGAACCCTACGACGAACTGCGCGGCAAGGACGTTTTCGGCAACGGCGTGGACAGCATGGACAACGTCTGCCCGGAAAAGCATTGGGTGTCGGGCTTGAAAATGAGCTTCCACCGCGAAGTGACCGACGGCCGGGTGGATACGCAGTTGATCAACGTGCGTTACTATTGCGGCGAGGTTCGCCACTGGCTGGTCGAGCCGGACCCGGAAGAGATTCCCGGCCGCTGAACGAGATACGGACCGATTCGACGGCGTTCGCGTGACTCCATGCGAGCGCCGTTTTTGTTAAGCATCGCCGGAGGATGATACATATCGCCTGTTGCGCGGCGCGTAACGATCGGGCATAGTTTGAACTGATTTTTTCCGTGTTTTCAGGACGGTAGTGGAAGAAAGACAATGCCATTTCAATTTCACATCAACGGCAATCCGCTCATCGGGCTCGCGCTCGCGCTGGCGCTGAGCCTGCTGGCCTGGAAACTTAAATGGACGACCAAAGCGGGCGTTTGGGCCCTGGCGGTGGTGATGGCCGCGGTCTATCTGGCGTTCGGGTGGTCGGGCTTTGTGCTGCTGTGCCTGTTTTTCCTGGCGGCCGGCGCGGCCCGGCGGCACGCGGTGCAGGTGATGATCCGGCGGAAAATCGCGGTGGGCGAGGAAAAAACGAACCTGCACAATTTCGCGATTATCTTCGTGCGCGGCTTCATTCCGTTCTTGTGCGCGTCGGTGCTGGTGCTCTCGGGCGAACCGGAAACGCGCTTTTTGTGCGTGGTCGCCTTCCTGGCGGCAATGGCCTCGGCGCTGGGCGACATCCTGAGCACCGATCTGGGACAGGCCTACGGGCGGCGCGTTTACCGGTTGATCACCCTGGAGCGGGTGCGCGCCGGCACGCGCGGCGGGGTGAGCGTCGAAGGCAGCCTGATCGGTGCGGGGGCGGTCGTCGTGTTTGCGATTTTGTCGATGATCCTGCTGCGCGTGGGCGGTTTTTCGATTCAGTATTTCGAGATCGGCCTGCGGGAAATCGTGATCATCACCTTCGCCGCGATCATTGCCAACCACATTGAAAGCACGATGGGCGGCATCTTCGGCCAGTTCCAGAAAAAGCCGAACAAGCAACTGCTCAATTTCATCGGCAGCGCGATCGGCGCGATGCTGGCCGTCTTTTTCACCAACTTGCCGGAGGGATGATGAGCGAGCCGCGGCGCCCCATTCGCGTGATGGAAACCATGGACGTCACTGCCGAAACGCTCGAGAAAATTCTCAACGAGATGCACGGCGAGGGCTATATGCTCGATACGATCCGCTTTGCGATGAGCGACGCGTCGCGCCGCCCGGCGATGGCGTTTTTGATTTTCTGCGATCCGAAGGCGATTACAATTTCAGAATCTTGCGCAGCGTCGTAGCCAGCTCATCCACCTTGAAAGGCTTCTTGAAAAAGTCCGTGGCCCCGTAGGTCATGGCCATTTCCTTTTCGCGATTCAACTGCAATGTCGCATAGGCGGTGACGACGATCACCGGCACGAACAGGGTGCGGTTGTCGCTTTTCAATTCGCGCAGCACGTCCAGGCCGTGCATGTCGGGCAGCATGATGTCCAGCAGGATGGCGTCGGGCGGATCTTCCTTGGCCTTGGCCAGCGCGGAGGGCCCTTCGGTGAACCAATCGACGTGGAAGCCGCGTTTGCTCAGCCCCTTTTGAATATAGAAGGCGTGATCGGGATTGTCTTCGACCAGCATGATGCGCGGGGACGGTTCGGTCATGGGGCGTTGCCTCCGGAGTGATCGCCAAACAGGGGTATATCATCGTTATCCGGCGGCGGCGGCGCAAGGGGTAAGGTAAAGGTGAAGGTCGAACCGACGCCCGGCGTGCTCAACACGCGAATGACGCCGCCCAGCATTTGCGCCAGGCTTTGCGCGATGGTCAGGCCCAGACCGGTGCCTTCCTGCGCCTCGTGCAGCGGGCCGCGCACGCGGTGGAATTGTTCGAAGATGCGCGTCAATTGATCTTTGGCGATGCCGATGCCGGTGTCGGTGACGTGAAACTGAACCGTTTCTTTCTGGCGGTTGACCAACATCAACACCTTGCCGGTGGGTGTGAATTTGATCGCGTTGCTGAGCAGATTGATCAAAATGCGATAGAGCTTTTCGCGGTCGGTGGCGACGGTGTCCAGGTCGTCGTCGATTTCCAAGGCCAGCACGAGACCCTTCGCCTCGGCCAGGTCGCGCACGTTGTTGAGCATCTCGTGCAGAAACGGCCGCAGGGCGAAGGATTCGGCGAAGACCTCGACGCGATCGCTGAGGATCTGGCTGTAGTCGAGCAGGTCGTTGACCGTTTCCAGCAAGCGGCGCGCGTTGACGTTGATGCGCCCGGCCATGCGCGCCAGCTCGGCGGCGTCGTCGGCTTCGACGAGCAGTTCGGTCAGGCCGAGGATCGAATGCAACGGCGTTTTCAACTCGTGGCTGGTGTTGGCGATGAAATTCGTTTTCATCCGGTTGGCCGTGAGCAACTCGCGGTTTTTGAGAATGATTTTCTGCGACTGTTGTTCGAGCCGGTCGAACAACCGGGCGTTGGCCAGCGCCGAGGTGATCAGGTTGGCGGCCAGGTCGAACAGCTTGCCGTCGTAGGCGGCGAAGGGCAGGTCGCCGGTGCGGAACATCGCGAACACCGAGCGCTGCGTGCCCACGCGGCTGATCAGGTGATGCGCGATGCGTTCGGCGGGCGGCTCGCGATGCACCGGATCGAACTCGTGGCGCTGCGACATCGCCGGCAACGGCGGCAGGTCCGGCTGGCGCGCGACGAACTGCCGCGCCTGTTTGGTTACCGCGTCGACCTGCGGACGGCTCCACATGTAGGGCAAAAACAGGCGTAGATCCTTTTCGGTGATGTCCCACAGCAACAGCACGTCGAAGGGCAGCAGGCTTTGCAGCAGGCTGGGAATGCGTTCGAGCAACGCGCCCGGACTTTCCACCAGCGAAAGCTGCCGGCCGAACTGATCGATGCGCGCCAAGGCCGCCTGCAGGTGATCGCGCTCGCGCAACATCGCGGCGAAGCGGCGTGCGGCCTGAGCGATCGAACGCAGATCCAACGCGGCCAGCGAACGCGCGGAGACGATCTGCGCGCCCTTGTCCCACAACTCGCGGTCGATGGCGGGCGCGCCCGGCGTGGCGAAGACAATCAACGCGACGCGCTTGGTCCAACTCGGCAGAATGTCGACGCCGGCCAGCAGACGATAGGGCACGAGCACCGCGCTGATGTCGGCGGGCAGTTGCGCCACGGGCAGCGCGGAAACGCCGACCACGGGCACGCCTTCGGCCCCGAGCAACGCGGTTTCCAACTCGGCCGGTGCGGGATCGACGATCATCAGGCGGTATTGGCTCAACATGGTTTTTCGATTTGAACCGATGGCCGTCGGACAGTCAACCACCGAGAATCATCCCTGGACCTACCAGGAATAATTCCTGTACCTATGAATGGCTGTCATTGTGTGAGGCCTCGGCCGGCGCTGACGCGCGCGGAACAAAGTCATTCTGAGGAGCGTTCCTGCAGATCGGAAGAGCGTCGTGTAGGGAAAGAGTGTAGATCTCGGTGG
>CALBTQ010000463.1 GCA_937967875.1 uncultured Pseudomonadota bacterium | reverse complement strand
AGAAACAGGGGAGGACTCATGCGTATCGTTCGCGTCATGCGGGCCGTCGCCGTCGCCTTCGCTCGGACCGGCTGCATCACCCTGGAAGTGCACGTCAACCTGCTGCCGGACGGTTCGGGGACCTACGGCTTTTCGATCAATATCGTATCGGACGAACTGGCGATGCTCCTGTCCCAGCGGGGAAATCAGGACATCAACGAGATGTTCATCGAATACATGGAGAGCCATTCTTCCGCGGGCGAGATGGACGACCTGGTGAGCGGCCTGCCGGAGGGCATCGAGCTGATCGACTTCGGTTTCTACCTCACCGACGAGGGGCTGCGGATAAACCTGTTCTATTCCTTCGACTCGCTGGAGACCTGGAATGCGTATGCCGCCGAGCAGGGATACATTCAACTGTCGATGAACGAATCGGCGCCGGCGGCCAACGGCGAGATCACCTGGTCGGTCAACCTGAAAACCGACTCTCCCGACCTGCTGGAAGAGATGCAGGACAATCCGGAATTCAACCAACAATTGGAAGCAAGTGGCGGCGAACTTACAATGCAGTTGTTCATGCGCGGACCGCGTCCGTCGCCGGCAACCAATTACGCCGACCCGTACGAGAAGGTGGAGTTGAGCCGGCTGGACGACGGCGCGGTGGTCTTCACCGGTCCGCTGACGCTGTTGGCCAAGGGCAACTTCACCGCGCGGTTCGTCGGCGCGCCGTTGAGCGCGGAGGAACTGGCGGCCAAGCGCAAGCAGATGATCCCCGAGCCGTCGCCGCAGTTCACGAAATTCCTCGAAACGATGAAAAAACTCCACGAGAAAATGGAGCTGTACAAGGCCGTGGCGCAGGCGACCGTCGATTCGCGATTCGAACTGCACGTCGACCTGGTCGACACGGAAAAGATGATGCTCACCGCGGTGCGCACCTACTACGGCGATTCGGCGCAATACCTCGCCGAGCGCGATCTGCTCTTGCTGCACCTGCTGCCCGATCTGAAAGACAACTATGCCGTCGAGGTCAAATCCGTCACCGGACCCGACGGGCGGGCGGGCGTCGAAGTGCGGCGCACCACGCGCAATCCGATTCCGCTGTATTCGCTGGAGGACAACGTCCGCTTGCGGCGCGACAACGATCACTGGGTGTATCGTTTCCGGCTGGTGTATTGGCTGCAACGGGGCAATCCGGTTTTGGGCTTATCCTCCGAACCTACGCTCGGGCGGCTGATCGTGCACAGCGCGCGGCCGATCGTCGGCTCGAACGGAAAGCGACTGGACGGCAACACCGTGCAACTGGACGTGTCGGCCGGCATGCTGGCCGCCGACAGTTCGTTCATCGTGCGCACCCAGGCCGAGTAGGAGGAGACAACGATGAAAAAATCGGTGCAAATCGTTTTCGCGTTACTGGCGTTGCTCATGCTTTCCGGCTGCTACGAGGTGGCGGTGGACATTCAATTCAACGACGCCGGGCAAGCGTACATCACCCATAACATCGTCGTGCCCAAAAAGGCCTTCGAGCTGCAACTGAACAAAATGGGCCTCGAGCAGAAACAGGCGCTGGAACTCCTCCAGCAAATCGCGCATCGGGACGCGGTGATGATCGGCGACATGCACGCCACCGGTCGCGAATCGTTTTTCGGCGAAGAGCAGGTGGTGCTGGTGCGCGAGTTCGTGTTCGACAACCACCGGGCGTTGAGCGATTACCTGTCGCTGCTGGGTCTGCGCACGACGATCAAGGAGCGGCGGACGTTCTTCTGCCGCAAGCTCAAGGGCTACGACGTGACTGTGGAAGCCGACACGCTGGACATGAACAAACTGCTGCACTTCAACGAGCTGTTCAGCGCGCCGGAGGAAAGCGACGAGGAACTGCCCAGTTTCCTCGGCGAGGACAGCAAAAAGTTCTCCTTGAAGGTGTTTCTGCCCGGCGAACTCAACGCCGTCGAGCCGCAGGCGCAAGTCGATTGGGTGTATCGCATTTGGTCGATCAAAGGCAAGGATCTGACCAAACCGTTCCGCGCCTTCATCAGCAACACGTTCCCCCGGCGCGACGAAATCACCGGCGTGAAAAAATCCACCGACCCGCTGCCGACGCTGGACGCCCCGACCGCGGCGCTGACCGATCAGGGCCGTTTCGCCGACCTGATGAACGGACGCTTTTATCCCGTGCTGCACGCCCGCGTGCACCGCAACGGAACAATCGATCTCAACTACCTGCCCATGCACACGGAGGAAACGTCGTCGCTGAACTCGTTCCTGCGTTTGTCGGACTGGATGCTGCTGCCCGAGACGATCGCCAATTACCAGGAGTGGCTGGAGACGATCCAGGTCGGCGAAAAGTTGACGCTGGGCTTCGGCACGCGCAACCGCAAGCCGTTCGCGGCCAAGGACATGGCGCATCTGCTGCAGGTGGCCCCCGACGGACGCTCGGCGACGTTCTATCCGCCCAAGCTGTACAACGACGCAACAAAGGCGGCGGGCGATCCGGAACGCGTAGCGATGATCGTACTGGTGACGTTCGCCGACGGACGCACCGCGCAGGCGACGGTGCATGCCAAGAATCTGGCAGGCGGCGCGCCGATCGTGTTGAAGCCGTAATCGAATCGCCCTCATTCCCGCCCCATCTCCCACCGGGAGAAGGGAAACCGGGGCTGCCCATTTTTAAAAATGCGGGAACAGGAAGGAATCGAGTCCCCGATTTTTTCTTACCCTCGCCCTCTGGGAGAGGGTCGGCCGCAGGCCGGGGAGACGGCTTGCCTTCCCGACATCCGAATTGACCTGCCCG
This sequence comes from uncultured Pseudomonadota bacterium, assembly GCA_937967875.1. Classification (GTDB taxonomy): domain Bacteria; phylum Lernaellota; class Lernaellaia; order Lernaellales; family Lernaellaceae; genus CALBTQ01. The sequence continues at coordinate 57 of CALBTQ010000463.1, read as the reverse complement.
GACCGCCAAAGCCCCGCAGGGGCGGACGGTCAGTAGCGAAGGGCGAAGCCCTGGAAA
>CALBTQ010000462.1 GCA_937967875.1 uncultured Pseudomonadota bacterium | reverse complement strand
CAGTTCGTGGAATTGCTCATAAGCGCCCTTGGCATCGTCGGGATTATCCAGACCGCCCATCGCGTGCAGCGACGCCTCGAAGGTGTAATCGCCGCGCTTGAAGGTGGTCATGTAGCCGCCGACCTTGTAGTGCTTTTCCACCAGCACCACCGAATACCCTTTTTGCGCCAGCGCATTGGCCGCCGCCACGCCGCCGCCGCCGGAACCGATCACCACGACGTCGACGTTTTCGGTGGCCGGGCAGGTGTCGCTGGGCACGTATTTGTGGCAGGCGATGCACTGACTTTCGGTGAAGGTCAACTCGGGGTGACGGTCGCTGTGGCACGAGGCGCAATCGCGCGAGGCATGCCCGGCGGCGCGTTGCGGCGCGCCGTTGTTGCCGTGACAGGTGACGCATTCGCCGTCGGCAAAGCCGCCCAGGTGCGCGCCTTCGTGGCAGGAGAGACAACCGGCTTTCTGCCAGCCGGCATGGCTCGACTTGAGCACCGCCGAGTCGCGTTCGGGGCTGGCGGAGGAAACGGCGTCGACCTGATCGTCGTTGTCGTCGTCATCGTCGTCGCCGGTATCGTCGTCACCGGCGTCGTCGTTGTCGTCGTTATCGTTATCGTCGTCGTCGTCGCCGCAAGCGAAGGCGAACAACAAGCTGCCGGCGAGCGCCAAGAGGATTATCCAGTGCAGGCGATTCATTGGAATACTCCCACCGAGGTGAAGGTTGAATTTCGCGCAAGAGGTTAACATATCTTGCACAAATCGCAAGGTTCGTTTGTGCAAAAATGCTCTTGACCCATTTCCGGAAAACTGTCAATGAATGAAGCCGAGTTCGAGATTCCGCAGGGGAAAGAGCAAGGGAATTTCGGACCCGCCGCAGGCCCTCCCGGCGTTTTGTCGCCAAGCGCACAGGAGTCGAATATTATCATCCGATGAGGACGCAATGACGCAAAAAGCCCCCGTCCGCTATTACGAAGTCGACATGCTCAAAGGGCTGGCCTGCATTCTGATGATGATCGGTCACGCGATGCGCGTACAGATGCCGCCGCCGGGTTCGATCGATAAAATCGTTTTGTACATCATGGATTTTTCCGGGCCGATTTTCTTCTTTGTTTCCGGCATGAACGTGATGACCTTTCTGGAGCGCAACCGCAACAAGGCGGGCTTTGCGGCGAGCAAGTTTTATCTGGCCGCCGCCGCGTTGCTGTTCGTGCTGGGTTACACCTACAACATCAACCGCGCCAGCCTGGGGATCATGGACATTTTCCAGGGCGTGGCGATGTGCACGGTGGTCGTCTATCTGCTGATGCGCACGCGCATCCCGACCTGGCTGCATTTCGTCATCATGGCGGCGCTGTACGGCTTGTATCTAATGTTCCGCGTGCGCCTGGAACTGAATCAGATTCTGCCTAACTTCACCGAGCTCAAGGCGTCGATTCCCTCCGGAGCCGATTTCATGCATCCGGCAATGCAGGAAGCCATGAAGACCCTGGTGCAAGAGCTCGGATTCGTTCGGCGGTTGTTGTACGTGCACTTCGGGGTGCTCGCCTGGATAAGTTACTTCTATATGGGCGCGTTGTGCTACCGCAGCGTCACCGCGAACGAGAAAACGATCCGGCGCTGGGCGGTTCTGTTTGTCGTTTTCTGCGCGGCCGCGCCGTTCCTCTCGCTGGGCGGCATTTTCCCGAATATGTTCCTGGACAGCTACATCGACCTGATGCTGCGCAGCATTCCCAGCTACGTGTTTCTCACGTTGGGCGGCGCGGGATTGGCCTACTTGTTCTCCCGGCGCGTCTATCGCGGCGCGGTCAACTATAAAAATCCCGTCGGGCGCTGGATTGCCGCGCGCCTGGAACTACTCGGTCAGGAAAGCCTGATGTTCCTGGTCGTGCACTGGTGGATGATCAGCACGGTGATGTTGGTCATGCGGATCATCAACACGCCGGCGCAGCTTCAGGGGCAACCGTTGTGGGAAATGAACATTTATGCGCGCAGCGTGATCGTCATGCTCGGCGTGATCGTGTTGGTGCCGTGGCTGGCGAAGTTGCGCGACCAATGGAGCCGCACGTCCAATTACACGCTGAAGGTCGGCTTTTTCATGTTCGGTTCGATCGTGCTGGCGGTGATGGTGGTGTTTGTCGTGCCGCCGTTCGCACATTACCTGACCTACGGTTCCAGCCTCGGCTTCGCGTTCCTCTATCCCTATTTGCGCGGACGCCTGCGGAAACGGTATACAAAGAAAATCGTGACGGCGCCGGCGTCCTGAGCGTCGTTTTCGCCCGACCGGATAAGGAGAAGATGAATGCCACTGAGACGGCGGATGACGTTGTGTATTTTGCTGGTGGGCTTGCTTTGGGGCTTCGCCGCGGCCGACGAGGGGATGTGGATGCCCGAAAGCATCGCCGCGCTGCCGCAAGATCTGATGCGCATTTACGGCCTGGAATTGACGCCGCAGCAGATTTACGATCCGGCCGGCCCTTCGCTGAGCAACGCGATCGTCCGCCTCAACGGCGCGTCGGCTTCGTTCGTTTCCGCCGACGGACTGATCGTCACCAACCATCATGTCGCCCATGGTTCGTTGCATGAACATTCGACCGACGAGCACAACTACCTGCGCGACGGTCTGGTCGCCCGTTCGCGGCAAGAGGAAGTTCCGGCGAAAAATTCCGAGGCGTGGGTGTTGCTGCGCACTACCGAGGTCACCGATCGCGTTTTGACCGGCACGCCGGAGATTGTCGATCCGCTGGAACGCATGCAGCGAATCGAGAAAAACCAGAAGACGATTCTTTCCAAGGCGGAACACCAAGCGCACACGCATAACGAAATCAAAAGCATCTTCGGCGGCAAGAAATATTATCTGTATACATATCTAGTTCTGAGGGACATTCGCCTGGTCTTTGCGCCGCCCGAGTCGATCGGCGCGTACGGCGGCGACACCGACAACTGGATGTGGCCGCGCCATGCCGGCGACTTCACGTTCCTGCGCGCCTACGTGGCGCCCGACGGCACGCCCGCTGAATATGCGCCGGAAAACGTGCCCTATCGTCCGCAACGCTTTTTGAGCGTTTCGCTCGCCGGCGTGCGCGAAGGCGACTTTACGATGATCATGGGATTTCCCTATCGCACGCAACGCACCCTGAGTTCGTATGCCCTGGCCGATCAGGCGGAGTTTTATTATCCGTGGCGGGTGCAAACCTACGCCGCCATGATCGCGCTGGTCGAGGGCGAACGGCAACGCGATGCGGCGACGCACGCGAAGCTCGGCCATCTGCTGATGCGCCTGCAGAACGGCAACAAAAAGAGCGTCGGGGTGCTGGAAGGCTTGCGGCGCGGCCGCATGGTGGCGCAGCGTCGGGCGCAGGAAAAGGCGGCGCTTGCGGCGATGAAATCCGATCCGTCCGCGTATCGCGATTATCAGCAAACGCTCGCGACGCTGAACCGGTTGTACGAACGCGAGTATCCGACGTTCCGCGAGACGTTCGTCACGCTGGATTGGATGCTTTGGTACTGCGGTCTGATGGATTTCGCCGCGACCGTTTATGAATGGAGCGGGCAGAAGGCGCTGCCCAATGACGAGCGCGAAATCGACTACCGCGACCAGAACGTCGACGACCATCGTCGCCGCCTGCAGCGTGCGCAGCGCAATTTCGATTTAACGACCGACAAGGGAATCATGCGGATCTTTTTGCGCAAGCTGACGGCGCTCCAAGGCGAACAACGCCTCGAGGTGCTGGACGAACTGCTGGGCGTCAAAGCCGGCGAGGCGGTGGATGAGGCTCGGCTGGACGCGTTTCTCGACAAGCTCTACGAAAGCGGTCTGGTGGATGAAGCGGAGCGTCTGCGGATGTTCGAGTTGGATCGTGAAACGTTGTTGGCGCGCCACGATCCGGCTATCGAATTCGTCGCGGCCATTTGGGCCGAATGGGATGCATTGAAGACGCGGAACAAGGCTTTCACCGGCGAGACGACCAAGGTGCAGCCGCGTTACATCGAGGGCCTGTTGCGCGCCGACGCGGGTCCGCATTATCCGGACGCCAACGGCAGCCTGCGGTTTTCCTTCGGGCGCGTGCAGGGTTATTCGCCGCGTGACGGCGTCATATATACGCCCTACACGACCTTGCGCGGCCTTCTGGCCAAGCATACGGGGCGAGAGCCGTTCAATGTGCCGGCCGCTTTGCGTCGAGCGGCGGAGAAGAAAGATTTCGGCGCCTATTTCGACGCGCGTTTGAACGATGTGCCGGTGGACTTTCTGTCGACCAACGACGGCACCGGCGGCAACTCGGGCAGCCCGATTCTCAACGGCAAGGGCGAGCTTGTCGGCTTGATCTTCGATACCGATTACGAGGCGGTGGCGTCCGACTTCGGTTATCTGCCGGAAGTTGGGCGGGCGATCAACGTCGATATCCGTTATGTCCTGTTCGTAACGGAAAAGGTGTACGGCGTGCGCAATATCGTCGAGGAATTGACCATCCGTTAGGAGCGGAAGGTTTTCCGGTCAACCGATACGGCCGCGTCGAGCCATGTAGTCCAGCACCAATTCTACCAGTTGCGGCGACAGACGCTTGATCAGGTGCGTGAACTTACCTTCCCAGCCGGGCAGAATCACGAAGTTGCGACGGCCGAGATTGCGCAGCAGATCGTCAGCCACCTGCGCGGCGGTCATAACCTTGGCGCCGGCGCTGATGGCCTTGGTTTCGGCCGGCTTGGTTTTGTTTTCCTCGGCCAGCATCGGTGTGTCGACATCCGGCGGGCAAAGCACCTGCACGGTGACGCCGTCGCGTTTGAACTCGGCGCGCAGCGATTCGGAAAAGCCGATGATCCCGAACTTCGCCGCGCTGTAGGCCGCGAAGCCGAAGACGCCCAGAAATCCGGCCATCGACGAGACGTTCACGATATGCCCGCCGCGTTTGCGCATCGTCGGGGCCAGCGCCGCGATGACGTTGTAGCAGCCGTAGAGATTGACCTGCATGACGTCGTCGAATTGTTCGTAGGTCACGTCGGCGAAGTAATGCGGGTGCGAGCGTCCGGCGCAGTAAATCAGAATGTCCGGAGCGCCCAGCGAGGCGATCGTTTCGTTCATCGCGGCGGCGACGCGCTGCGCATCGGTTACGTCCAGTGCGCGCCAGGCGATGCGTTGCGCGGAGGAAACGGCCCGGGCGGCGATCTTCTCATGTGCTTTCCGCAGACGATCTTCGTTGCGGGCGAAAATGACGACATGCGCGCCTTTGGCGGCCAGCCCTTCGGCGATCGCCAGGCCGATGCCGCTGGAGCCGCCGGGAATGTACGCGGTCTTGTCGCGATAATCGATCATCGGTTCCTCGTGGTGGTTTCAGGCGCATTGTTGGCGAGCGACACGGACGCGTCAAGCAGCGCGTCCAAGAAACCTATTGCGTCGCGGGACGGATGTGTTAATTTCCTGACGACGTACTACAACCGGCGAGGACGGGAGCGAGCGACCATGAAAATTGCGATTATCGGCGGCGGCAGCACCTACACTCCGGAAGTGATCGACGGATTTTTACAGATCGGCGGCGAGTTGGGTCTCACCGAACTGGTCTTGATGGACATTGACGATCATCGTCTGGCCGTCGTCGGCGATTTCGCCAAACGCATGGTGGCGCACGCGGGCGGCGCGTTTCGGGTAACCGCGACGAAGGACCGGCGCGCGGCGATCGACGGCGCGTCGTTCGTTCTCAGCCAGTTTCGCGTCGGCGGCCAGCAGGCGCGGCATCAGGATATCCTGCTGGGTCTGCGCCACGATCTGATTGGGCAGATCGGAAGAGCACACGTCTGAACTCCAGTCACCGAATACGATC
>CALBTQ010000461.1 GCA_937967875.1 uncultured Pseudomonadota bacterium | reverse complement strand
ATCCGGCGACCACCAAAATCTACACTCTTTCCCTACACGACGCTCTTCCGATCTGTCTACGTCGTCGACAAACGCCAGGCGCTGCACTTCAAACAGTTGTTCGCCGCCGCGCACAAGCTCGGCTGGCGCGTGCGGCTGGCGCACGTCGATTTCGGCGCGATCCTCGGACCCGACGGACGGCCGATCAAAACGCGCGAGGGCGGCTCGGTGCGGCTGGCCGACCTGCTGAGCGAAGCGGCCGCGCGCGCCGCGACGATCATCGAAGAGAAGAATCCCGAGTTCGCCGACGACGAACGCGCCCGCGTGGCCGAAGCGGTGGGCATCGGCGCGGTCAAGTACGCCGACCTGTCGCAGAACCGCTCCAGCGATTACCGCTTCGACTGGGACAAGCTGCTGGCCTTCGACGGCAACACCGCGCCCTACCTGCAATACGTGCACGCGCGCATCCGGTCGATCTTCCGCAAGCTCGGCGACGAGCAATGGCGGCCGCCCGCCGGGTTCGCGCCGGCGTTGACGCACGCCAGCGAACGCGCGCTGACCTGCGCCCTGCTGCGTTTCGCCGATGTGGCGCACGATCTGCCGCAGGATTATCTGCTGCATCAACTGACCGACCATCTGTTCGCGCTGGCGCAGGCGTTCAACGCATTCTACCGCGATTGTCCGGTGCTCAGCTCGACCGGCGCGACGCTCGACACGCGCCTGACGCTGTGCCTGGTCACCGCGCGCCAGATCGCCCTGGGGCTGAACCTGCTGGGTATCGCCGCGCCCGACCGCATGTAAAACCGCTGGCCGGAACGCGCGGTTGTGCTATGATGCCCCGCGATGAAGAGTTCCCTGTTCAAACCGATCTACGCGCAGCGCCGGCTCCTGTGGAGCCTGGTGCAGCTCGATTTGCGCAAGCGTTACGGCGGCAGCTTCGGCGGCTTCTTCTGGTCGATCGTCAACCCGCTGCTGCAGATCGTGATCTACACGGTCGTCTTCGGTTACATCCTGTCGATCAACGTGGGCGGCAACGCCGGGCCGACGAACTACGGCGTGTTCCTGTTCGCGGGCATGCTGCCGTGGATCGCCTTCAGCGAAGCGGTGCAGAAATCAAGCACGGTGATTCTGGAGAACAAGGAGCTGGTCAAGCAGGTGCACTTCCCCTCGGTGCTGCTGCCGCTGCACGTGCTGATTTCCAGTTTCCTGCACGAGATGATCGCGTTAGTTATTTTTATAATTATCCTGATCGCCATCGACCAGGCGCCGCCGCTGCTGGCGATCGGATTGATCGCGCTGTTTCCGCTGCAACTGTTTTTCACGCTCGGCCTATCGCTGATCGTCTCGGCGTTTCACGTGATGTACAAGGACGTGGGCCAGCTCGTCAGCGCCGTGCTGCTGCTGTGGTTTTTCTGCACACCGATCATCTACCCGCTGTCGGTGGTGCCCGACTGGATGCAGAAGTTTTTCTACGCCAATCCGATCACCCCGTTGATCAGCGCCTACCGCGCGGCGTTGCTGCACAACGAAGTGCCCAACCTGTGGTCGTTTCTGTACCTGTGCGGGCTGTCGATGGTGCTGCTGCTGATCGGCATCGGGCTGTTCCGCCGCCTGTCGCGCGACTTCGCCGACCTGCTCTGATTTTTCCCTTTTTTCCACTATAATGTGGCAATGTTTGACCTCGCACGCGCCCTGAGTCGGGCCGAAGAATTGACCGCATCGCGTTTCCCGGATCATCCGGGCATCGCCGCGTTATTGGCGCGCGCACGGGACGATGGCCTTCCCCACACGCAGCGCACCGCCGCGTTGCGTCTGCTGGGCGCGCTGTTCGACGAGCCGCTGGTCGGACCGCAGATCGTGCACCTGGATATCATCGGTGTCTGCAACGCCAACTGCGTTTACTGCCGCGATCACTCGCCCTACGTCAACGACCGCGAGCCCTGGCGCAATCGCGAGATGCCCTACGAACTGGCCGCGCAGATCGGAAGAGCACACGTCTGAACTCCAGTCACCGAATACGAT
>CALBTQ010000460.1 GCA_937967875.1 uncultured Pseudomonadota bacterium | reverse complement strand
GATCGTATTCGGTGACTGGAGTTCAGACGTGTGCTCTTCCGATCTCGCGCTGGCCGAGGCCGAAGTCGAATACCAGGATCACACCACGCCTTCGATCTACGTGAAGTTCCCGTTGATCGACGAGGTCACCGACGTCATCCCCGCCGCGGCGGGCTACAAGGTCAGCGTGGTCATCTGGACCACCACGCCCTGGACGATCCCGGCCAACCTCGCGCTGGCGTTTCATCCCGAGTACGACTACGTGCTGGTCGACGCGGGCGACGGCGAAGCGTTCATCATGGCCCAGCGCCTCGCGCCCATCTGCATGGACGCCTTCGGCAAACCGCTCAAGGTGCTGGCCACCTTCAACGCCGCCGGGCTGGAAAAGAAAAAGGCGCAGCATCCGCTGGGCTATCGCGAATCGCTGATCGTCCTGGCCGAGTACGTTACCCTCGACAGCGGCACGGGCATCGTGCACATCGCCCCCGGCCACGGCCAGGAGGACTATGAGGTCGGCCTCGCCTACGGGTTGGACGCGTACTCGCCCGTCGACGATTACGGTAAGTTTACCCACGAAGTGCCCGAGTGGGCCGGCACGTATGTGTTCGCCGCCAACGAGGCGGTGAACAAAACGCTCGCCGAGCGCGGCATGCTGCTGGAACAGCACGACGAACAACACCAGTATCCGCACTGCTGGCGCTGCAAGGAACCGATCATCTTCCGCAGCACCGAACAGTGGTTCATCTCGATGAACGAAAACGATCTGCGCGCCAAGGCGTTGGAAGAGATCAAGCGTGTCGGCTGGATCCCCGCGTGGGGCCGCGACCGCATCTACGGCATGGTGGAAAACCGGCCCGACTGGTGCATCAGCCGCCAGCGCAGTTGGGGCGTGCCGATCGTCGCGTTCCACTGCGACCACTGCCACGAAATTCTGCTGAGCAAGGAAGTCGTCGATCACGTCGCCGACATCTTCGCCAAGGAAACCTCCGACGCGTGGTTCGACAAGACGGCCGAAGAGCTGCTGCCCGCCGATTTCAAATGCCCCAAGTGCGGCTGGTCGTCGTTCAGCAAAGAGACCGACATCCTCGACGTCTGGTTCGATTCGGGCGTCAGCTACGCGGCGGTCTGCGAAACCGATCCGCAATTGGGCGCGCCGGTCGACCTGTACCTGGAAGGCTCCGACCAGCACCGCGGCTGGTTCCACAGCACGCTGCTGGCCGCCGTCGGCACGCGCGACCGGGCGCCGTACAAAACGGTGCTCACCCACGGCTTCGTCGTCGACGGCAAGGGCTACAAGATGTCCAAGAGCCTGGGCAACACGATTCCGCCGATGCAGATCATCGAGAAATTCGGCGCGGAAATCCTGCGCCTGTGGACGGCCGGCAGCGACTACCGCGACGACATCCGCATCTCCGACGAAATCGTCAACGGGCTGGTCGACGGCTACCGCAAGGTGCGCAACACGCTGCGCTTCATGCTGGGCACGCTCAACGACTTCGACCCGGCCGAGCACGCGGCGCCCGAGGCCGAGCTCGACGAACTCGAGCGCTTCATCCTCGCCAAGTGGGAAATGCTGCGCCAGCGCCTGCTGCGCGCTTACAACGAGTACGAGTTCCACCTGGTCTATCACCACCTGCTCAACTTCTGCGCGGTGGATCTGTCCAGCTTCTACCTCGACATCCGCAAGGACACGCTGTATGCCGACGCGATCGGCGATCCGACCCGCCGCGGCGCGCAAACGGCGATCCACACGCTGGTCGGCGAAATGCTGCGCATGATGGCGCCGATTTTCTCCTTCACCGCCGACGAGGCCTGGCAGTATCTGCCCGGTGAAAAGGAAGCCAGCGTGCACCTGGCGCTGTTCGGCGAGGAAAAGCCGGCGCGCATCGACCAGGCGCTGCTCAAGCGCTGGGACGATCTGCTCGAAGTGCGCGGCGCGGTCAACAAGGCGATCGAAACCGCGATCGAGCGCAAGCTGATCAAGCAGCGTCTCGAAGCGGAACTGACCATCGCCGGCGACGACAAACTGCGCGCCATGCTCGGCGAATACGGCGACTCGCTGTTGCGCCTGTTTATGGTCGCCAAGGCGACCGTCGTCGCCGAATTGTCCGGCGAACCGCTCGCCCAAAGCGAAGCCCTGGGCGCGATCAAGGTCGGCCTTGAACCCACGACCGCGCCCAAGTGTCCACGTTGTTGGAATCGCGACGAGACTGTCGGGCGTGGTCATCCGGAACTGTGCTCGCGTTGCGCGGCGGTCATTGCCTGACGGGGAGTAATGGTGCGAAAAGTACTGCACGACAAATACGGTGCGATGATCATCATCGGCATTATCAGCCTGGTGCTGGATCAGGTGACCAAATCGATGATCATCGCCCGGTTTCCGCGCGGCGGATCGTTGCCGGTGATCGACGGCTTCTTCGAGCTGTATCACACGCACAACGACGCGGCGGCCTTCGGCCTGTTCGGCGGCAACTCGGTGACCTTCTTTCTGATCGTCAGTTGCTTCGCCATCGCCTTCATTTTCTATTACTTCATCAAGCTGGAACGCACCGACCTGCTGCCGGCCGCCTCGCTGGCGATGATTCTCGGCGGCGCGCTGGGCAACATCATCGACCGCATCCGGCACGGTTTCGTCATCGACTTCCTGCGCTTCTACCTCGGCGAGCATTCGTGGCCGACCTTCAACGTCGCCGACATCGCCATCGTCTGCGGCGTCGCCGTCTTCGCGCTGGACATGATTCGCCAGGAGCGCAAAGCGGCGCTCGAGAAAGGGGCCTGAGCGCGTGCATCCGATGATTTTCGAACTGGGTCCGCTGAAGCTGCACAGCTACGGCTTCATGCTCGCCATGGCGTTTCTCGTCGGCATCTGGCTGGCCTCGCGCGAGGCCAAACGCCTGGGCACCGATCCCGAAGACGTGCAGAACCTCGCCTTCTGGATTTTGCTCTCGTCGATCGTCGGCTCGCGGCTGTTCCACGTGATCGTCTTCTGGGAGCAGATGGACAGCTTCTGGGAGCCCTTCAAAATCTGGGAAGGCGGCCTGGTTTACTACGGCGGCTTCCTGGGCGCGGTGACCGCGAGCATCATTTACACGCGCATCAAGAAAATGGACTTCTGGCAGTTTGGCGACATCATCGCCCCGTCCATCGCCCTCGGCCTGATGTTCGGCCGCACCGGCTGCACGCTGGTCGGCTGCTGCTACGGCAAACCCTGCGGTCCCGATTTTCCGCTGGGCATCACGTTCCCGCCCGAGACGATCGGCGTGGCTGGCGTGCCGCTGTACCCGACGCAGCCCGCCGAGGCCCTGGGCAGTCTGGCGATCTTTCTGTTCCTCTGGCTGTTCTTGCGGCATCGGCGCAAGTTCCGCGGGCAGGTGCTGGCCGTGTTCGTACTGCTTTATTCGCTGCTGCGCACGATCCTCGAATTCTGGCGGGCCGATCCGCGCGGTTTTTTGCGGCTGTTTACCGTCCACGGCGAGCCGGGGCTGACCGCGCAGACCGTCGGCGGCTTCAAGGGCGCACTGTTGTGGACCGAAACGCTGGCCGAGGTCGGCCCGGGCGTTTACGCCGTGCAGTTGAGCGAAAGTCAGGTGGTCAGCATCGTGCTCAGTCTGGCCATCGCCGTGTTTTGGGTTTATAAAAGTCGACGCGACCGGCGCCTGGGTGTGGAACTGGGACCGGTTCCGGTGACGACCGCAAAGGCGAAAGCCCCCAAGCGAAAGGGTAAGAAATGACGCGGAGATCGGAAGAGCGTCGTGTAGGGAAAGAGTGTAGATCTCGGTGG
>CALBTQ010000459.1 GCA_937967875.1 uncultured Pseudomonadota bacterium | reverse complement strand
ACGAGATCGTATTCGGTGACTGGAGTTCAGACGTGTGCTCTTCCGATCCCCCTTACGGCGGGCTGGATCGGCCGTTGGTTGTCGACGAACGTTGCCCGGAATGCCGCCGGCGTTACACGCGGGAACAGGATGTGATAGAATCGCGCCCGAAAGAGTTGGTCGGGCAATCCGGCTCTACGTACTGGGAAAAAATGTTGCGCTGATGGGGAGGATCCTCGATGTCCGAGAAACCGGAAAACGAAACCGCTGAGTCCAAAAACGATAGCCCGGAAATCAAGCTGCCGGACAGGCGGCCGAACATCTTCAAGGAATTTTTCATCTTTCTGAAGGAAGAAAAGGTCTGGTGGATTTCACCGATCGTCATCGTTTTGCTGTTGCTGAGTTTGTTCATCGTCCTGACCGAAGGCAGCGCGGTGTTGCCGTTTATTTACGCCGTGTTCTGACGAAGGATTGTCACGATTGACGACGGGGAGGAGCACGGTCTCTTCCCCGTTTAATTTATCGATCCGCCACCTGGGAACACTTGCGCGAGCAGAGGCGTGACTGACCTGAAACCCGTTCTGGAATTTACCGGCGAGCGACTGGTGCCCGATGATCCGGCGCATCGCGATTTGTATTGGGAGCACATTGCCCGCTACCGACTGGCCGTGCCGTGGGCGGCCGGTAAGCGGATTCTCGATCTGGGATGCGGCTGCGGTTACGGGGCTCAGGCATTGGCGCAGGCCGGCGCGCAAACGGTACTGGGCATCGATCTTGCGCCCGCGGCGATCGAATACGCGACGGCGCATTACGCGCACGAAAGCCTTGCCTTTCAGACCGGTGATGTCCGCGACACGCGCCTGCCGGACGCTTCCTTCGATTTGATCGTTTGTTTCGAGTTGATCGAGCACGTGCGCGAGCAGGACGCCGTGATCGCCGAAGCGCGCCGTTTACTGGCGCCGGGCGGTTTGTTCGTCTGCTCCACACCCGATGCCCTCCGACCAGGCGCGGTGGAAAATCCATTTCATGCGCATGAACTGGAGCGCGAGGAATTTCGTTCGCTGGTCGCCGCGCATTTTCCCGCCGTTCGCCTGTTGGGGCAGCGGCGGATGTCGGGCCTAGCCTTCGAACGGCTCGACGGCTCGGGCGACGGCGCGGCCATTTCGCACGAACTGGCCGTCGGAGAGCCGCCCGATTATTACCTGGCCCTTTGCGGCGAAACGTTGCCCGAAGCGGCGCGTATCGTGGAGATCCCGTATTTCCGCAACATCGACGAACTGCGTGACCAATTGCGGCGGCGTGACGACGATGTTTCCGCGCGCGATGAGCGCATTGTCGCTTTGCAGCGCGAAGTCGATGAGAAAAACGCCTGGCTGCAAACGCTGTCAACGCAACGTGAGGAACTGGAGCGTCAGGTGCAGGATCGCGACGTGCGCCTGGAACTGGCCGCGCGCGAGCGCACCGAACTGGCTGCCGGGTGGGGGCATCGCCTGCAACGGCGACTGACGCCCGTGATCGAGCGGTTGCGTCGCTGGGGCAAGTCGCTTATCCGCGCCGGTTTTTTTTTAGGCGGAATTCTTCTTAGCCTGCCATTGCTGATTCTGCAGGGCTTGTCTTTCATTCCACGATTGATTCATGCCGCGTGCGCCTGGCGCATCGCTCGTCAGTTGCCGACGAGTTTGTTGTCGGTATCGCCCGCATCCGCCGAGGCGATGGTTGATAAACCACAAGAAGGCACGCCTCCAAGTGTGTCGGTGGTGATCCCCTCGTTCAATGGTTTGGAACTGCTGCGCGAACATCTGCCGTCGGTGCTGGCCGAGCAAGCGCGATGCGCGTTTCCGGTGGAGATCATCGTGGTCGAGGACGGCGGCAGCGACGAAACCTGCGTCTGGCTGGCCCGTGAACATCCGCCGGTGAAAATCATCGAGCGCGCGACCAATGGTGGTTTTGCCGCCGCCGCGAATGATGGCGTGGCTGCTGCGCAGCATCCGGTCGTCTACTTGCTGAACAACGACATGCAATTGCTGCCCGGCGCGCTGGAGCAGGCCGCACGAACGTTATGGCAAACAGGCGCTTTCGCCGTCACCAGTGCGATCGCCATGGCCCAAGAGCGCAAAACCGGCATCGAAACGGGACTGGCGGTGGCTGACTGGCATGACGGTTTCCTGCACCTGCGTCATTGCGACGATCCGGGCGAACAGCCGCGCTCGACGCTCTACGCGGGCGGCGGTTCGACGGCCTACGACCGTAACGCTTTCTTACGTCTGGGTGGATTCGCCGCACTGTATGCGCCGTTTTACGCCGAGGATTTCGACCTGTCCTATCGCGCCTGGAAGGCCGGTCGGGCGGTGCTGATCGAACCGCGCAGCCGCGTGATTCATCGCCACCGCGCGACCATCGGACGCGTTGCCGACGAACGAAAAATCGAAACCACCCTGCAACGAAATCTGCTGCTGTTCACCTGGGTCAATCTGACCGATGGGGCAATGCTGCGCGAGCATAGATCGGAAGAGCACACGTCTGAACTCCAGTCACCGAATACGATC
>CALBTQ010000458.1 GCA_937967875.1 uncultured Pseudomonadota bacterium | reverse complement strand
TCGTATTCGGTGACTGGAGTTCAGACGTGTGCTCTTCCGATCTTTGCAAAAGCTGGCGGAAATCCAGCTCCTTTATGAAGCTTCGGTAACGGCGATCACCCGCAAGTTCACCTTGATTTCCGACGTGATCAACAACGCGAAGATCTAACTCAATCCGAAGAGGGATTGTACAGCCGGTCGTACTCCTGCATGGCGTAACGATCGGTCATGCCGGCGATGTAATCACAGATCGTCCGCTCCAGCCCCTGCGCTTCCACCCGCTTGCGGAATTGCACCGGCAACAACGAGTTTTGTTCGCAATAAGCCTTGAACAGGCTGCGGATGCAGTGCATGGCGCGAAAGGTCAGATGTTCCAGGTTGTAGTGGCGATACATGTGGTGAAACAGGTAATTGTTCAATTGATGCCGCTTGTCTTCCATCTCGGAGGACCAGCCGACCATGATCTTGTTGACCTCGCGAATGTCCTCGATGGAACGAATTTCGTACTCGGCCAACTGTTTTCTGGTTTGTTCAACCAGATCGATGATGAAACGACCGATCAACGTGCTGATGGCCATATGGCGCAGTTGATGTTCTTCGATAGCGCCGTATTGAGCCAGCACCTGGTCTTCCGTTTCGCGCCAGATCGCCACGTTTTCACGCAGATGGCGGCGGTCAAGCATACCCGATTTAAGGCCGTCGTCCAGGTCGTGGTTGTGATAGGCGATCGAATCGGCGCAGTTAATCAGTTGCGCTTCGAGTGTGGCGACCATCTGCGGTTCATACTCGACCAGCGCCTCGTCGTCCGGATGATCGAAGTACGTGGCGTGTTTGATGATCCCCTCGCGCGCCTCCCAGGTCAGATTCAGGCCGGGAAACGTGGGGTAACGGTCCTCCAGTAAGGTCACAATGCGCAGGCCCTGCACGTTGTGCTCGAAGCCGCCGTGCTCGATCATCAAACGGTTGAGTTCCTGCTCGCCGGCGTGTCCGAAGGGCGTGTGCCCTAAATCGTGCGCCAGGGCCAGCGTTTCAGTCAGTTCCAGATTCAGACCTAGACGTTTGGCGATGCCGCGGGCGATTTGCGCCACTTCGATCGAGTGCGTCAATCGCGTGCGGTAATAATCGCCTTCGTGAAAAATGAAGACCTGGGTTTTGTATTCCAGGCGGCGAAAAGCGGCGCTGTGAATTACTCGGTCGCGGTCGCGCTCGTAAGCCGGACGATCATCGCGAAATTGTTCGGAATATTGGCGTCCACGCGTGGTTTCCGAACGGGCGGCATAGGGCGCCAACTGATAGCGATCCATTTTCGCCTCTCCTGTCGTTCTTGCAATAACCCATTCATAGACAAATGCCGCGCCCTCCGCGGTGCGCGGCTTTTGCGGAAGGACGTGATCCTTCCCCCCTAAAATTCATAGCTTACTTTGAGCTTTGTTGGCGTTCGCTGTCAAGTGTTTCTTTCAGACGGTCGATCATCCGCGTTTTGTGCGTACCGGCCCAGTAGATGCGGCCGCACTGCGGACAGCGGCGGAACGTCTTGCGCGTGGCGAAGACAAAGGGCGGCACCAGACCGCGCACGCTGTCGGAATCGACATCGACCACGGGAACGTTACACACGGAGCAAACAGATAAAAACCTTTCACATTCAATAGAAAGAGAATATTGCATTATTATTTGCTTTAACTGTTGAGTTATATCATCTGATTTTATAAAGAGAATATCATATTCATCAACATCAAGGAATTTCGTATTTTTCGTTAATAAAATGCGCGTATCTTCTTTGGCTACAAGGAGAATTTCTTCCACATCCGACGAATCGAAATAGCGGCAATCGTATCCTAACAGTCTTAGCCATTTGGCCAGCCGTCCGACGGTTTTATCGGCCAGGAAACGTCGTTCGCTCATGGCGGCAGTGTAACATAATTCGCCGTGTATCGGGGCGGATCAAGGCGCCTTTTTCCGCTTTTCGAACTTGAGCTTCAGCGGCGTGCCGGTGAAGTCGGCCGCCTCGCGCAAACGGTTCATCAGGTAGCGACGGTAGGAAAAATGAACGCCGGCCGGGTTGTTGGTGAAGATGACGAAGGTCGGACGCCGGATGCCGATCTGCGTGATGTAATACAGCTTCAGCGGCTTGTTGGCGGCC
>CALBTQ010000457.1 GCA_937967875.1 uncultured Pseudomonadota bacterium | reverse complement strand
GATCGTATTCGGTGACTGGAGTTCAGACGTGTGCTCTTCCGATCTGATTTCGCCCCAGGTCGTCGATTTGAATGACGTTATCGAGCGGGCGCTGCCGCAGTTGCGCCGTTCATCGCGCGACGATGTAGAAATCGTGTTTCTGCCGCAAGAGCAGACTATCGATACGGTCATCGATCCGGAGCAATTCACCCAGATCATACAAAATTTGTTGGTCAATGCCAACGAAGCCATGCCGCAGGGCGGGCGGGTGACGATCGAAACGAAAAAAACTTATTTGGATAAATCATTTTGCCGCAAGCACGCCACGGTGAGCGAAGGCGATTACATCGAAGTGAGTGTGCGCGACACCGGGCAAGGCATTGCCGCACAAAAGCTCGACAAGATTTTCGAGCCGTTTTTCACGACCAAGGAATTCGGCAAAGGCTCCGGCTTGGGCCTGGCGACGGTGTACGGCATCGTCGAGCAGAATCGCGGCGCCATCGAAGTGAACTCGGCCCTCAACGAGGGCACGGAGTTTCGCCTTTATCTGCCGGCGCAAAGCCGGCGACTGGAGCGACCGGTCGCCGAAGCGGCGGCGGAAATATAGAGCGAACGCCGCTTACTGCGGATCCAACCCGAACCAGAAATCGCTCGAACGCACCAGCGTGCCGGTGTCGTCCGTGCCCTGCACGCGATAGACGGTGCGCGCGGTCGCGTCGTCGACGGTGATGATCACCTCGTGCTCGGTGGTCAGCGTCGGCTCTTCCGTCGAAGCGTGGTCGTACAGCGGCAGTTCGTTGCTCCACTCGACCTGCGAGGTCATCGGCACGTCCGACGACCAGGCGACGCGCACCTGCGTCGCGTCGATCGCCTCGGCGGCAATGGCGAAGAGCGTCGGTTGCGTCCACTGTTCGGAGGTCGGCTGCGCGGCGAAGCTCTGGCGCAGATCCTCGACGAATTCGCGCACGCGCCCCGGATTGCCCGGCGACACCGACGCTCCCCAGCGCGCCTCCATCGCGTCGGCCAGATCCAACAGCCGCAAGGCGTCCCATTCGAGATAATCCTTGTGCTCCGGGTGGCCCATCATCATGAACAGGAAGCGGTAAACGACGTCGTCGATCAACTGCCACAGCTCGGTGCAATCTTCGTGCAGCTCGAGTTTGTCGTGCAGTTCGGTGTAATCGGCGGGCGCGGCGAACGCGTCTTCGATCGTCTCGAGGTCGGCCAGGTTGTTCGCGGCCGACTCGCGCGCCTCGGCGTTTTCCTGCCACAGGTCCAGCAGCGTCTGCTCGGAGGGCAGCACCAGCGAGAGGAACGGCTGCATCCAGTCGCGATCGTAAAAGACCGACGCGCGCGTCCACAATTGTTCCGGATAGCGCGCGCCGCCGGGCACGTCCGAACCTTTCTCCAGCGTCCATTGACCGAGCTGGTAGTACATTTTGCGCATGGCGAAATGCGAGTTGCGGAAGATTTCCTTGAGCGTGTCGGCCGCCGCTCCCGGCGACGCGATGCCGTAGCGCTGTGCGAACCATTCGCGGTAGACGTCGTCGGGCGTGGCGGTTTCGTCCTGCACCAGGCGCGTGAACGCGTAGATGTTGATCTCGTTGGCGTTGCCGAAGGCGTGGTCGCTGCCGCGTTCGACGCGCGCCGCCGCGCCTCGCGCCCCGACGGCGCGATCGTAGGTGTAGCGGTGATAGATGTAGTCGACCTGCGCGTTGAGAATCAGGCTGCGGCCCCAATACTCGTTGCCCAGGTCCATCTCGATGATCTGATGCCGGTTGCCCACGTGGCCGATCATCGGGTTGTGCGGATAGTATGGTTGCCAATCCTGCGGCACGTCCTTGGTCATCACCTGCAGTTCGTGACGGGGGAAACGGCGCAGCGATTCGCCGAGCCAGTAGATTTCCAGCGGCTGATGCATGAAAGTGCGCATGCGCAGTTGTTTATCGAACTCGTCGAGCACGACCTGCGAGACGGCCTCGTAGACCATCATCGCGCGGTCGATCGGCCGCGAGTTGATCGCGTCCAGCAGCGGGTTGCCGGTCGGTTCCTGATCGGCGCACCACTGGCAGAAGCAGGGGATGTACCACGGTTAGAAGTCGGCGCTGCCGAACATCATCACCACGCCGTCGATTTCCGGGATGCGCGTCAGGGCTTCGCGGTAGGCGTCGCGCCGCTCTTCCCAGATCGGGTCTTCGGGATCGAAGCAGAACATGAACGGCACGTCGGTGAACTCGTGCGACCAGACCCAGACGGTCAGACCCAAGCCGTGCGCCTCCTGCGCGATGGATTGCAGCAGTTCGGCCCGCTCGTCGTCGTTGTTGATCTCGTCGATTTCCATAATCAGGTCATGCGAAAGGTGCACGTTGTCGATGCCCAGATCGCCGGCGCGCGCGAGCACCTCGCTGACGTGCGTGCGGTTGTCGTCCATCAAAATCCAGCCGTAGGTCGCCGGACCCGGATCGAAGGTGTCGTCGTCGCCGGTGTCGTCGTCGAGCGTGTCGTCGTCGAGCGTGTCGTCGTCGAGCGTGTCGTCGTCGTCGTCGTCCGCGTCATCGTCATCGTCGACCGCGTCGTCGTCGGCGGAGTCGTTGTCGTCGTCATCGTCTCCGCAGGCGGTCAGCGACAACCAACCGAAGGTAAGCAACAATACGAGAAGAATCGACCAAGTGCGCTGCATGGTTCGGCGTCCCTTCTTTTTGACCAGTGACCGAAATCAACTCATTAAAGCAGAGCGAGAAAAAAAAAGCATCCGCCAATCCCGCGCTGGGGAAATGGGATATTATTAGATAATTGTTCGGGGGACGCGACCGTTTGGCAGGGGAACGCTTAACTGTATGCGGCGAAAGGAAAATCCTCATTCTCCTCGACGTTGTCGCCGAAAATAACCATACTTGACGCGAAGGGAAAAAAGCGGGAGATTGTCTTGACGAATCCAGTGGTTTGTGTCTAACTAAGCCGCGGAAAAGCATGGTAGTTTTTTACCGGTTTTTTAAATTATTATCAGAGCCGGAGGCAAAGCAAGGAGTAGATCGGAAGAGCGTCGTGTAGGGAAAGAGTGTAGATCTCGGTGGT
>CALBTQ010000456.1 GCA_937967875.1 uncultured Pseudomonadota bacterium | reverse complement strand
ACCACCGAGATCTACACTCTTTCCCTACACGACGCTCTTCCGATCTTGATTACCTCGTGGACTCACATAATTGCGGAAAGTCATCCGTGTTGCAACCGGGCAGGGGCCACGTATAATTCGAAAACACAAAGCGCGGGGAACGACAATGACCTTCAGCGTACAGGACATTCTGCGGATGGAAGTGGCGCCGGCTTTGGGATGCACCGAACCGGCGGCGATCGCCTATTGCGCGGCGGCGGCCGCTTCGGTGTTGCCCGACCAAGCGATCGAGGCGATCGAAGTGTGGGTTGACGGCAACATCTATAAGAACGGCATCGCGGTGTCGATTCCGGGTGCGCCGGGCCTGACCGGCCTGGACATGGCGGCCGCGCTTGGCGCTTATGGCGGCGATGCGACGCGGCGGCTCGAGGTGCTCGATCCGATCGACGAGGAGACCGTGCGGCAGGCCAAAGGGCTGATCAAGCAGAACGGCGTGAAGGTCAACCTGCTGGAAAACCAGACCGGCTTGTTCATCCGCGCGACGGTGCGCAACGGATCGTCCGTCGGCGAGGCGATCATCCGCGACGTACACGACAATCTCGTTTCCCTCACGCTCGACGGGCAGCCGGCCGCAACGGCGCTGAGGGTGAGCACCGAGGCGGAAGGCGACGGCGAGTTGGCGCGCCTGGAGGAGTGGCTGCGCACGGTCACGCTCGAAACGCTGCTGGAGATGCTCGACGATCTCAGCGAGGACGACTTCGCCTTTTTGCAGGAGAGCATCACGCTCAATCTGCGTCTGGCCGAGTACGGCCTCAAGCACGGGCCGGGGCTGGGCGTGGGCAAGACCTTCGACCGGCTGGCCAAACAGCGGCTGCTCAAACGCGACATGATTCTCGAAGCGCGCATTCTGGCTTCGGCGGCTTCCGACGCGCGCATGGCGGGCGTCAAGCTGCCCGCGATGTCCTCGGCGGGCAGCGGCAACCACGGCCTGACGGCGGTGCTGCCGATTTATGCGGTCAAGAATTTCATCGAATACGAGCAGAAAACACTGCTGGAGGCGATCGCCTTTTCGCACCTGGTGACGGCTTACGTTAAGGCGCACACCGGGCGGCTGTCGGCGGTGTGCGGTTGTTCGATCGCCGCCGGAGCCGGTGCGGCGGCCGGGGTGACCTATCTGCTGGGCGGCGACATCCATCACATCGCCGGGTCTATTTCGAACCTGATCGAGGACCTGGCCGGAGTGATCTGCGACGGGGCGAAGGGTTCGTGCGCGCTCAAGCTTGCGACGGCGGCGGGTACGGCGGTGCAGGCGGCGCTGTTTGCGCTGCAGGGAGTGACGGTGCACTCGGCCGAGGGGATCATCGGTACTTCGTTCCAGAAGACCTCGCAGAACATCGGCGCTTTAAGCCGCCAGGGGATGATCGAAGCCGACCGGACGATCCTTAAAATCATGCTCGAAAAGCAGTTCGCGGGGTATTGAAATCAGTAACTGATTGATATTGCGGCAATAGTGGTTATTTCCACCGGTTGCCATCTGGAAATATTAATTTTTCGTTAGCCCTTACAATTAAATTGAGTGTGCTTATGTTTGGTGTTAATTTAAGGTGCAATCGGACAGCAGCGTAAGCCTGGATGGCGCCAAGTGGTCCTTGGTAACGCGGGTGTCGATATTTTACCTGGGTTCGGGGATCATGTAAGAAAAATGCATCCTTCCGAACCAATGCCAAGGAAATGGGAAAAGTGATGAAGCTGCGGCGAATTGCTCTCATTGCGCTGTTGGTGAGTGCGTTGGCGATCGTTGCTTGCGATGTTTCGAACAGTGAATTTAACCATTCCGGGGGAAACGATTACGGCAGTGCCGACGATGACGACGGCGGGGAGGATGATGACGAGACAGAGGCGGATGGCGACGATATTTCCGTTGCGACGACGATGGAGATAACCACGGCCGCTAACGCCTGGCCGATCGACCGCCTGCTCAATCCTTACAACATCAGGGAAATTGAAGCATCCAATCAGGTGTTCGAGCCCAATTGGAAAGATTATTTCCGTTTCATTGACCTGGCGGCCGATCATGCGCGGCCGATTTCCACCAGGCAACTGTGGCGACAATTCGCCAAGATCGCGCAAGAGCTGGTGAACGTCTACGATCCGGTCGCGGAAGGATACCTGCAAGACAACGATACGCTGGCTTCGCTGATTACCAAGGCGCTGAACCTGGATTTCCTACTGGACGGCATCAACGAGCGGGAACTGGTCGTGACCACCGTTCGCCGCAGCGAGACGGACTATTATTTCAAGCGCGAAATGATTTTTTCGGATCCGCTCGTCGGCGATTTTCAGGGCATTCTAATGACGCCGAAAACCGAAGGACCGCATTCGGCGGTGATCGCCATTCACGGACACAATGAAACCGCTTCGTCCTATATATACTATTATGATGGCGAAGCTTACCCGAAAAACGGCATTGCCTTGTTGGCGCTGACGATGCGGGCCGATACGGCGGACGAAGCCGAATCGCAGGTTTCCCAAAGCTTGCTGGAAGCCGGATTTTCCTTCATGGCGTTGCGGGTGTACGAGACCTGCCTGGCGCTCAAATACTTGCAGTACCGACCGGAATTCGATAACGACCGCATCGGTCTGATCGGCCATTCGGGCGGCAGCGTCACCAGCAATCTGACGGCACGCATCGTTCCGGGTTTTCGCGCCTATGTGTCGGACCTGCAAGGATGGTATTTTAACATTCTTCCCGGGCCGGTGATCGTCGACGAGACGACGCCGCTGCTGTATCCGTACAACAATGCGATCAATTATCCGGACAGTTATCCGATTCCGATAATGCTTGTGCCTTACGGCTACACTGACGGCATGTCGGAGATCTTGGAATTTTTCAACAAGGAACTGAAAGGCGATTGATCATCTATCGGAGCGGCCGTCTGCCTGTAATATCGACCGATAATTGAAATTCGCCACTTCCTGTGTCAACATCTTTTCCTCCAAACGGAGGAGAAGATGGAATCCGCGAAGAATGATACTTCTTCCAAAACTTTTCCGTGGACCCGGCAGGAAGCCGGACAGTATGTCGGCAAACTGACGCAGGTTGAAGAACCCCAAGGCGGTTGGGCGACCAAGTTTGTCGTTTGGCTGATGACGGCGATCGTCACCCGGCTGTCCTGGCGGGGCGTGGACCGCCTCGGCTCCGTCATTGGTTGGTTGATGTACAAACTACGCGTTCGCAGCAGCATCGCGATGACCAATCTGGATATTGTCTACGGCGATAAAAAGACCGCCGCGGAAAAGGAAGCAATATACAAAGCTTCACTGCTCAACCTCGGCCGGCACGTGCTCAACTACCTCGTTATTCCACGCATGGACGACGCGTTTTGGGACGAATCGTTCGAATTCGAGAACGAAAAGTTGCTGCGCGACGCCTACAACCGGGGCAAGGGCGTGATTTTTATCGGCGGGCACATCGGCGTTTGGGAAATCGCCGCCGGGCGGGCCGGCATCGCAGGGTATCCGATCTCGATAATCGCCAAGCGGATAGCGAATCCGGTGGTCGAAAAAGTGATTGTTATGTCACGTCTGAAGATGAACCTGGGTTCGGTGCCGCACCGCGATTCCATGCAGCGCGTGATGGAAGGATTGCGGCGCGGCGAGGGGATCATCATGGCCATCGATCAGAACATGAAACGCAGCCAGGGCGTGATGATCGATTGGCTGGGGCGCCCTGCTTCGACCGTGCGCTCCAACGCCTGGGTGGCGCGCGAGACCGGCGCACCGGTGGTGGCCGGATACGCTTGCCGCACGGCGCCGGGAAAATTCAAGCTGGTCGTGACCGAGGAAGTGCCCTGGGAGGCGCACCCGGATGATCCCGACATGGAGTTGTTGATCAACACGCGCAACCAGGCCAAAGCGGTGGAGAGGATCATTTATGAGAATCCGGAAATTTGGCATTGGATTCACCGCCGCTGGAAAGTGCAGGCGGAAGGCGTTCCCAGTCCATATAAAAATTGAAAACGGGAGAAAGAATGAATCTACTTGAAGCCATGCGCGTGCGACGCAGCGATCGTTCCTTTTTGGACACGCCGGTTCCGCCGGAGACGCTTGAACGCCTGCTGAAGACCTTCGCGGAAACGGAATGCCTCAACGATCTGCGTTTGAAGCTGGCGCCGTTTCCAGCGAAGCAGGTCGACGAGGCGATGACCGGCCTGGTCGGCGGCTACGGCAAGATCAAAAACGCGCCGCTGTGGATGATCGGCATTTCGCAAGACGGTCCGCAGTATCAGGTAAATTTCGGCTTTGTCACCGAGCGATTCATTCTGGAATGTACGCGCGAGGGCTTGGGCACTTGTTGGGTCGGCGGCTATTTCAAAATGAGCATACTGGATAAAGCGGTGCGGAAGGAACCGGACGAGCGCATCGTGTGCATCACGCCGTTGGGCTACGCAGCGCCGCGCCGATTCGCCGAACGCTCGATGCGCGCGATGGGGCGCCTCGACAACCGGCGGCCGATGAACGAGATCGTCTTTCAACAACGATGGGGACGGCCGGCGACGGACGTGCTGGCACATGACGCCCAACTGCGCGAGATGTTCGAAATGGCGCGGTGGGCGCCGTCGGCCAGCAACATGCAGCCGTGGACATACCTGCTCGACGAGCGGCGCATCGTGCTTGCGCTGGACACCAAACGCATCCGCAACTATCCGAAAATCATCGCGTGGAATCGCGCCGAAGGGCTGAATTTCCAGGGCGTCGACGCAGGTATCGGCATGTGCCACGTCCATTTCGCCGCGCGGGAATTGGGCATGCCCGGCCGCTGGACGCTGACCGGCGACGATGCCCGACTGCGCAAAAAGTTTGGCTTTCCGCCACATGCAATCGTCGTCGGCACGTTCGCCTTCGACCAATAAAAAAGCCGCCCCCGAAGGAGCGGCTTGTCGATCATCCGAAACGGTCAAATCAATATTCCGACAACCATTCCGGTTCGCAATTGCCGTCGTCGCAACTGACGCAGGTCGTGTCGAAATAGTATTGCTCGAAATCGTGGCCCCTCGCTTCGCAATCGTCGCGGGCGTATTCTTCGCAGGCGGCGGCCGAGGTCAGCGCTTCGGTGGCCATGTTGCCGGTGCCGCCGGCGCCGTAGCAGAACGTTTCCCAGATCGTCGTGTTCGTGAAATAGGAGCATTCGTAATAGCACACGCCAGCGCCGTCGCCGCCATCGTCGTTATTATCGTCGTCATCGTCGTCGTCGCAGGCCCACATGGCGACCATGGCC
>CALBTQ010000455.1 GCA_937967875.1 uncultured Pseudomonadota bacterium | reverse complement strand
CCGAGATCTACACTCTTTCCCTACACGACGCTCTTCCGATCTGAAAAACCGAAAAACGAAGGCGCCGATGCATCGGTGTGTCTAAATCGAGAAAATTGAGGCAGACTAACGGAGTGTCGACTAAAAAATTCTTATGACTCACCCGAAATCGGGAGAAAAACATACGCCGCCGGAACGAATTGCTGGAAAAGTACGAATGGATACGGATTAACCGGGAACTGAGGATGAAATCACACGCAAGCGTTTGGTTGCGGCCAACAAGCGTCTGCAGGAAGAGGTGGCGCGCGCCAACATCGAACTGCGCAACGCCAACGAGGATCTGCAAGACGCCAACGTCAAGCTGGCCGAGGAAATCAGCCGCTCCGACTATCTGCGTCGTTACGCCGATACGATTTTGCAGACCATTCCCGCTTGTCTGATGACCGTGGACGGCGATCTGATCATCCGCTCGATCAACAAAATGCCGCCGCACTCGGATTTCCACCGCGACGAGCTGCTCAACCAACCGTTCGGCCGCGTTCCCTTCTGCGGCGAAGAGGCGCGCCGGCGCATCGGCGATGCGATCGATAAGGTGCTGGAAACGCGCCGCGCGGTGCCGCTGGGTGAAATCGTATGCGGTGCGGATCCGGAAAAAAGCCGGGTCTGGGAAGTGGCCGTGTTTCCCTTGGACGATCCGCACGACAAGGCCATGGCGCTGGTGCTCATTTACGATCAAACCGAAGATCACTACATGCGCCTGGCGTTGATACAAAGCGAGAAAATGGCGGTCATCGGCAACTTGGCGGCCGGCGTGGCGCATGAGTTCAACAATCTGGTCGGCGGCATCCTCGGCTTCGCGCAGTTGGCCAAGCTGACCGAGGATATGGAAGACTACCGCAAGACGGTGGAGGTCGTCTTCGAGGTCAGCGAGCGCGCCAAGAAAATCATCGGCGATCTGCTGACCTTCTCGCGGCGTCCGCCCAACCAAATCGAGCACATCAAAATCGAGGAGATGGTCGACCAGGTCGTGACGCTGGTCGAGCGGCGTTTTGACAAACAGCAAATTAAAATCCTGCGTGAGATCGAGCCCGAGATCGCCATCGAGTTCGATGTGGGGCAGTTGCAGCAGGTCGTGCTGCAATTGCTGATGAGCGCCCGCGAATCGATGCCGAAAAGCGGCACGATCGTCATCCGGTCCTTCATGGACGCCGACGACTGCGCGGTGATCGAGGTCGTCGACGACGGCGAGCAAATACCGATGAGCCTGGTTGAACATTTGTTCGAACCGTTTTATTCCTTTAGCGGTCCCTTGTCGTTTTTCGAGGGACGCACCAAAGGCCTGGGCTTGGCGGTCGTGCACTCGATCGTTATGAAGCTCAATGCTTCGATTCAGGTGTCGAATAACGAGACCGCCGGCGTGACGTTCCGGGTAAAATTGCCGCCGGCGGCGACGATAACCGTATGAGAAACGAAGATAGATGAATATTTTAGTCAACGGTCAACCCTTTGTTCCCGATAAGACACCCGCGACGATGAGTGAATTGTTCGACATGATTCACGAACGCGACCTGAACGGGCAGGGAATCATTTCGCAGGTGTTGCTCGACGGTGAATTGATCGAGTTTCCCGAACCGGACGAGGCGTTTCCTCCATACGGATTCACCGGCCGGACCATCGAGATCGTGGTCGAGCAAGGGCAGGCGATCATCGGCCGGGCCGTCGCGGACGGCTTGGAATTGTTGCGGATGTTGCAAGACGAAATGATCCGCTGCGTCGAACAATTTCGTCTCGGTGAATTGGAAACCGGAAACGAAATGTTGGGCATGGTGCTCGATAAATTGCATGTCTTTCTGGAGTACGTGACCGAAGTTATGCAATTTTCGAAGAACTTGTTGGATATTGCTCCCGACGAACGGCGCATGCAGGATTTGGGCAGGCGGACGGCTGAGCAGATCGGCGCGTTGTTTGCCAGTCAAGAATCCAGTGATTACGTATTGTTATCGGATATCTTGGAATTTGAGATGGCTCCCTTGTTGCAGCAATGGCAGCAGGCTCTGGAATCGTCGTTTCATTTTTCCATATAGCGGCATTCTTTTCTAAAGAGTGGAATCATTTCTACCGATACACAAGATAGGTGTCGGTACGAAATGACGAAAGGCGTGCGACGAAGATGACCATTTCTTCTTACCAGATTCAAAACATCATCCAGACGTACAATCGTCAGTTGAAGACCCGGCGTCCGCAGAGTGTGCCGACAGGCCAGGAAAACGCCAATCTTCCGAAGGATGTCGTAGAGATCTCGTCGGAAGGAAAGAAGAAGCATATCTTGGATCGCGCCGGTGACGAGGCGATTAAAAAGTTTAAAGAACAAGCCTTGGAGCCTTATCGGAAAGAGTAACGGCAGAACTCTGACCGGCTTCGAGAGAGTTTGCACATCTTCTCTGCTTTGGGGGAAAGGCCCAAGGTAGAGTATCTTTGCAATGTATTGACGGTTCGCCGATAACGGGGCCCGACGATGGCAACAGCGCTGCGGCTGAAAGTATTAGTGGTTGACGATGAGCGAATGTATCGCTATTTGCTGCAAAAAGCGTTGGAGGCCGAAGAATACGAGGTGCTCATCGCCGAAGACGGCGAGCGGGCGATCCAACTGATTGAACAAAACAATTTCGATATCGTTCTGACCGACCTGGCCATGCCGGGTAAGGACGGCCTGGCCGTGTTGCGCGCCGCCAAAAAGAAGAACGATCTGACCGTCGTCATTATCATTACCGGTTATGCCAGCCTGGATACGGCCCTTGCCGCCATCCACGACGGCGTTTATGATTACATCACCAAACCGTTCCAATTGGATGAGATCAAACTTACATTGAAGAACGCCAGTGAACGGATCAATCTCAAGCGGTTGAATGAAGAGTTGTTGGCCAAGTTGGAGGAAGCGTATCACAAGCTCGATGACCTGACCCAGAATCGCCAGCAATCGGAATATAAGATAACTGAAATCGACAAGCAGTTGGCGCAACGTCAACAGGAAATTACGGATAATATGAGACGGTTGCGCGGGTTTCACGACCGGGTGTTTCCGTTCCAGTTTGAAAGCAATCGCGCGGTGGAGGAAGAGCCGAAAGAGGATCAACCGGCCTATTCGCAGATTAAAGAAGCGATTAAGCTTTGGAAAAACGGTGCAATTACCGAACAAGAATTTAGGATCCTCAAACGCAAGATTTTGAACAGTTGATCGCTGCAAAGGGAAGGCATTCCGGAATGGATGAAAAAAAAGTACTCATTGTGGAAGACGATGAAGCGGTACGTCGTTCGTTGTCGCTTTATCTGAAACACAAAGGGTATCAAGTCGACGGGGCCGCCGATGGAATCGAGGGCCTGGACCGGGCGAAAAACGAAAGCTACGACGTGGTCGTTTCCGACATCATGATGCCCAATATGAACGGGATCCAGTTTCTGGAAGCCATCAAGGAACTCCGTCCCAATACCAACATCATCATGATCACCGGCTACGCCGACATGCAGGTCGCCATCGAGGCGATGAAAAAAGGCGCGGTGGACTTCATTACCAAGCCCTTCCGCTTCGACTATGTCGAGCAGACGATCTCCGATTTGTTCAGCAAAAAGAAACAGGTGGTGGAAACCGGCGGGGTGCCGGGCAATACCGAATTGTATCAGCGCCTGGAGCGCAAGGTGCGCGACCTGTCGGTGATGTATTCGATCAACGAAGTGCTCGACAACATCGAAGGCGTCGACGAGCTGTTTCTCAATTTGACCGAGCTGGCCTGCAAAATCGTGGAAGCGACCAGCAGCGCTTTTTATCTGTTCGATCGCGACACCAAGACCTATTACCTGAAAAGCACCTATTCGACGTTAAAAAGCGAAACGCGGCCGGCCTCGTTCCGGCTGGAAAATAAATTCGCCGACCTGCTGACCATCAATCGCGCACCGATGGTTTTCGGCGAAACCGAACACATTAAGCCGTTTTCCGTATTGCTGCCGGTCGAGCGCGAGGTGGAATCGCTGCTCTTGGCCCCGCTTTTCGTGCGCGGCGAGAACTTCGGCGCGCTCTCGATCGAGGACAAGCGGCTGGAAGACGCGTTTCAGGAAACCGACATCACGTTCATCTCCATGTTGCTGAAAAAAGCCAGCCTGGTGATCGAAAACAACGCGCTGTACGAAACGATCTACTCCAACCTGGTCAACACCCTGCGGTCGCTGGTGTCCACCATCGAAGCCAAGGACAACTACACGCAGCGGCACTCCGAACGCGTGACCAAAATTTCGCTGGTCATCGCAAAGGAAATTCGCTGCACGCGCGAGGAAATGGAGATCATTCAGTTCGCCTCGATGCTGCACGACATCGGCAAGATCGGCATTTCCGACGCGATCCTGCAAAAGAAGGGGCGGTTGACCAACGACGAATTCGAGATCATCAAACAGCATCCAGTGATCGGCGCGCGCATCCTCGAGCCGCTGGGCATGCTGCCGCACGAAAAAGCGATCATCCGCCATCACCACGAGCGTTGGGACGGGCGGGGATATCCCGACGGGCTCAAAGAGCGCGACATTCCGTTCCTGGCGCGCATCGTCAGTTTGGCCGACGCGTACGACGCCATGACCTCGGATCGTGTGTACCGCAAGGGCTTATCGCACGAAGTGGCGATCGCGGAAGTCGAACGCAACGCCTGGTATCAATTCGACGGCAATATCGTCAAGGCTTTCGTCAACTTATGCAACCGCATGGGCGATGAAATCGACAACTTCCTCAAATAGCAAAAATTGACAAAAGATTGACGGATATCCTCAAATAAATCACAGCATTATGCCATCACCAGTCATTCGATTTTTCCTCGGAATGCCGCAATATGATGAAACTAATGCATTTTTCCCTTGTCAATGTTTCGACGCTCTGCTAACCTTCCCCCATCATTGTCAAACGATTTGGCTTGATGTGGAGGCATCATGAACAGCAAGAAGGAACGCCAGGATGTGCGTGTACGTGATTTCGTGCGCCTTCGGGTGGTCCGAATCAGCGAGGAAGCCAAACAGGCGGTGCTCGATCAAATCGCCTTGGAGCGCCTGACGTCGGGTTTGGACGATTCGGTCTATCACTCCGAACGCATGGCCAAGGATATGCGCGAGCATGTCGAACTGCCCAATCAGCATATCGTCACCGCGCTGCGGGCGTTGGAAGCCAAGCTGGACGCCATCATGATGTACCTGATGGAAAAGGACGTGGAAAACAACTGGGGCGAACCCGAGCCGGTGGACATGA
>CALBTQ010000454.1 GCA_937967875.1 uncultured Pseudomonadota bacterium | reverse complement strand
CGTGCAGGCCGCGGTGAAGGCCTGCATCGTTTCCGGCCGGCGGTCGGCCGGCGGGGTGCGGGTCAAGGGAATGCCGGCGATCAGGTTTTTCAGTTCCTCACCGTCGATCGTTTCGTAAACCAGTAGGGCTTCGGCGATACGCTCGAGCGCTGCCAGGTTTTCGGTGACGATAGTCAGTGCTTTTTTATAGGCTTCGTTGACGATCCGCCGCACTTCCTCGTCGATCTCCTGCGCCGTCTTTTCGGAAAATTCCTTCGAGTGGCTGATGTCGCGACCGAGGAATACCGTCTCTTCGCGATGGCCGAAGGTCACCGGCCCGAGTTCGTCGCTCATGCCGTACTCGCAAACCATGCGGCGCGCGAGCTTGGTCGTGCGCTCCAGGTCGTTGGAAGCGCCGGTGGTCATCGTACTGAGCGCCACCTGTTCGGCGGCGCGCCCGCCCATGGCGAAAGCCAGATTGTTGAGCAGGTAATCGCGATCGACGATGAAGCGATCGTCTTCCGGCAGCACCTGGGTCAGGCCCAGCGACATGCCGCGCGGGATGATGGTCACTTTGTGCACCGGATCGACGTGCGGCACCTTCGCGCCGACCAGAGCGTGGCCGCCCTCGTGGAAGGCAATGAGGCGCTTTTCCTCGTCGGAGATGATCATGCTGCGCCGCTCGGTGCCCATCATAACCTTGTCCTTGGCGCGCTCGAACTCGTCCATGCCGACTTTGGTCTTGCCTTCGCGTGCCGCCAGCAGTGCCGCTTCGTTGACCAGGTTGGCCAGATCCGCGCCGGTAAAGCCGCTGGTGCCGCGGGCGATCACTTCCATATCCACGCCGTCTTCCAACGGCGTCTTGCGGCTGTGCACTTTTAAAATGCCCGTGCGGCCCTTGATGTCAGGCACCGGCACGACCACGCGGCGGTCGAAGCGGCCGGGACGTTCCAGCGCCGGGTCGAGCACGTCGGGCCGGTTGGTGGCCGCGATGAGAATCACGCCTTCGTTGGATTCGAACCCGTCCATTTCGACCAGCAACTGGTTGAGCGTCTGCTCGCGCTCGTCGTGACCGCCGCCCAGGCCCGCGCCGCGATGCCGGCCGACGGCGTCGATTTCATCGATAAAGATGATGCACGGGGCGTTCTTCTTGCCCTGCACGAACAGGTCGCGCACGCGCGACGCGCCCACGCCGACGAACATTTCCACGAAGTCGGAACCGGAAATCGAGAAGAACGGCACGCCCGCTTCGCCGGCGATGGCACGAGCGAGCAGTGTTTTGCCCGTTCCCGGGGGGCCCATCAGCAATACGCCCTTGGGAATGCGGCCGCCCAGGCGCGTGAATTTTTTCGGGTCTTTGAGGAATTCGATGATCTCGGACAGTTCGTCTTTCGCTTCGTCGATGCCGGCGACATCCTTGAAGGTCACCTTGTTGGCCTTATCCGACACCAGCCGAGCGCGCGATTTGCCGAAGCTCATCGCCTTGCCGCCGCCGGATTGCAATTGGCGCATCAGGAAAATGAACAGACCGATCATCAGGATCATCGGGATCCAGTTCATCATGATGCCCCAGAGCAGATTGTTCGACTCGGGGATGACGGTCACTTCAACCTTGTTGTTGGTCAGCAACGTATATAGATCGTCGGATTCGAAACCGACCGTTTCGAACTGCCCCGCCTTGGTTTGGCGATATTTACCGGTGATTAAACGGCCTTTGACGGTGACTTCGGAGACCTCTCCGGCTTCCACCTGCCGTTTGAATTCGGAAAAAGAAATCGGCTTGTTCCGCTGCGTGTTCTCATACACCAGGTTGAACATCACGATGGCGCTGATCACCAACAGCAGAATCAAGGCCAAATTTTTATAAAACGGCTTCAACGAGACTCCCTTCCTTTCGGTTATTCCTTTGCCGCCGGAACGTGCATAGTACCAGTATTACCATGACCACTCAAGCTGGATGAGCCAAGTAATTTCCTTGCTTTTCGTCTCTTTTATTCCACGACCGACACGTAACCCGGCCACTAGCAGAATCTCCTCGTCACGCGTCAGCACCGGCCAATAGGTTCGCAATGCGCGCGGAATCTTCGCGTTGGTGAACAGATCCTGCAGTTTGATCGTCCCTTCCATGCCTCGCGGAGCCAGTCGCGCCCCCGGCCACGGACGTCGCCATTGCGCCTCACTGAGAACCTCGACCGCAACAAGCTGACCGTCCGGTTTATCCGCCTCATTGCCCGGCCCCACGCGCAAGTGAATATGTCCATCGGCAAATTTTCGGTCGATCTCACGCCCGGCGGTAAACGACGCCCACGGTTTTTCGACAACCGACCGAGCGTTCCAGTTCAAAGTTTTATAGTTACGTTCCACACTCAGGCCGTCGGGCAAACGGCACGCTCCGGTCGGCCCGGGAGACAGCGCCATACGCTCCAATTGATCGATGACCCGCGCGGGTGGAATGACATCCCGTTCGCGCAGCCAGCGACGCAACACCGCCGCGCGGCGCTGATGCGGCAATGCGGCCAGCACCTCGACAATCAATCCGTCCGCGGAGTGACAATGGCGATAATCCTCCGCCACGATTTCATCGAGCCACTGCCGCTGCTCGTCGGCCAAAGCGGCCAGACGCCCCAGAGCGTACGCAACGTGCTCGCCGCCCGCCTTTTCCAGCACAGGCAGAACATCGAGACGAATCCGAGTGCGTAAATAACGGCGATCGACGTTGCTGCGATCTTCGCGCCAGGACATGTTGCGCTCATTGAGGAAGCGACGCAGATCGTCGCGACGAACAGTCAGCCATGGCCGTACGAACAGGCCGGATCGTTCACAAATACCTGCCAGTCCGTCCGGCCCTGTGCCGCGCATCAGTCGTTGGACGATCGTTTCCGCTTGATCGTCGAGCGTATGAGCGGTCATCACGACATCCAAATCCAATTCCCGGGCGGCCTGCTCCATCACCCGATAACGCGCCTTACGGGCCGCGTCGTGCACGTTGCCGGCAAAGGTTCGCGGATCCAGATCGAAGCGGTGGAACTCCACTTTCAGGTTACGGCACAAGTCGGCGCAAAAGACGGCGTCGTCCTCCGCCTCCGGCCGCAATCCGTGCTGCACATGCAACGCCGCGACCGCGATTTTTCGCTTGGTTGACAATTCCACCAGCGCATGCAAAAGCGCAACGCTGTCGCCGCCGCCGGAAATCGCTACGCCCACCCGGCGCACCGGAGCCAGTTGTCGTAAAACCGCATCCAGGCGTTTGATCGGCACGGCGCGTACTCCTTGGAGTAGTGGATGACATGCAAAGATTGAGTTTCGTTTTCCGTCGGCAAAAGCGAAAGGTGAATCGTTTCGTTGTTGCGCTGATAGATGGCGAGATACTGCTCCTGCTTGTTTTCCGTAACTTTGCGCCAACCGCGGCGCGGCAGGTTTTTATCATAGAACAACAAAATATTGTCGCGATCGGCCGAAGTGACCATGCGAATCTGGAACGAACCGTCCTCGCCGAAAGCGCGCTCGATAACCCGACCCGTCGGGTAAATGACGATCGCCGGCAAGTCTTCTTTATTCGGCGGCGCTTCCGTATTCTCCGGCTCGGCCTTTTTGCAGGCTCACAGCACGAACATGGAGAGAATCAAGAAAAAGCTGATGATGACCGGAATACTACGCATCGCCACTCACAAATAAATTTGCAGCCCGATCAACGCCGTCCATAAACCCAGGTCGCGCTCGTCGGTAAAGCTGTCGTTGCTGGGCATGAACGACCAACGGCCTTCGACCTTCAAGGCAAAGATGTCCTCGATGCCGAAAAAATCGGCAAAGAGAAAGTCGAATCCGGCCAGGCCGAAATAATCGAGCATCCATTCGTCATAGCTGTCGGACAGTTTTTTCTCGCCGACCGTCCCGCGTCGCCACATCGTGCTGTAAACGCCGCCGCCACCGCCGCCGAGGTACGGATTGAACAGCCAATTGCGGCCGATCTCGACGCGGGAAATCAGATTGAAAGTTCCCGCCCGCCAGAAACTCGTGCCGCGATCGTTGAAGTCCAGCCAATCGCCGTGCCATTCGGCATGCTTTGGCTTTCCTTCCGCATAAATGTATCCCAAACCGAAAGCCAGACTGATAGGCTTCCACAGGTAATATTTCGTTTCCAACTCGAACTGGGCGGGAACGTTGAATTCGTCTTTCAGCACAGTGTCGGTGTTTACCGCCGGTCCGCCTCCGATGCCGAAAGAAAGACCGCAACGCGCATCCGTGCCGGCCAACGCCATAGCGGGCGTCAGCATAAGCGCCAGGATTATCAGCCACAGTCGAACTCGCATTCATGCTCCGGAAATTGATTGGAAATTAGTTTACCCGAAGCGGCCATGGTTGCAAACAGGCATTTATATCGGCAATCGCACCGGTGTGAAATCGACCGCGTCGGCGGCGCAGAAAAGGTAATTCACGCCTTTGACCGTGCCGACCAGCGCCAGGTTGTGATCCACGCCGTGCAAATGACCGTACACGCACAAGGATACTTCATATTTCTCCAGAATGCCGCAAAAGCCGTAGTTGTTCAGCCCGCCCTTGTAGCGTGGCGGATAATGCATCATGACGATCTTCGGCAAATTCTTCGGCGCCGATTTCAGGCTCATCTCCAGTCGCTGCTTTTCGCGCAGGTACAGTTTTTTATCATTTTCGTTGGCGTCCGCGGAACCGTCCGGCAACGTCCAGCCGCGCGTGCCGCAAATCGCCCAGTCGTTCACGACCAGATGGTCGTTTTGCAGCGCGAACATGTCGGTCGGCAACATGGAACGCACGCGCCCGATGCCGCTCCACCAATAATCGTGGTTGCCGCGCAGAAGAATTTTCCGCCCCGGCAATTGCGCCAGAAACGCCAGATCCGGAACGGCCTGCTCCTTGGTCATCGCCCAGGAAATATCGCCGGGCACGAGCACGATGTCGTCCGGCTCGACCACGGCCCGCCAGTTTTCGGCAATTTTTTGCGTATGATCGCGCCAATGCTCGCCGAAGGGGTCCATCGGCTTGTCGACGGCGTGTCCTAAATGCAAATCGGCCAACGCAAAGAAGGCCACGAACACCTCCTTGTTTTCCTGGAAGTTATGGGGTTTTACCCTCGCTTGCAAGCGGGCGCGGCAAATTGTTAACATTTCGCTTGACAAGCGGGGGCGATTTTGCGAAATAATTGGCCCATGAAATGGTTCTTTTGGTCAATGGTCCACAGTAGCTCAGTCGGTAGAGCTGTCACGCTGAAAGCGGGATTGGTAGGGGGTTCCGGCCTGCTGG
>CALBTQ010000453.1 GCA_937967875.1 uncultured Pseudomonadota bacterium | reverse complement strand
TGCGCCTTGAGCATGATCCCGCGCGTGATGACGATGAAGTAGCGCGCCGGCACTGCGTAAGTGATCGCCTGCACCCACGCGGGCATCGACTTGATCGGGAACATGAATCCCGACAGCAGCATGCTCGGCAGCATCGTGGTCAGCACGACGATCTGGTTGGCCAGCAGTTGATTGCCCGCGACCACGCTGGCCAGCAGGCCGATCGACAAACCCGCCGCGGCGAAGATCAACGCGGTAATCGCGAACAACAACACGCTGCCGGCGAAGGGCACGCCGAACACGGCCACGCCCGTCACGGCGATCAGCACGCAATCCAGCAGCGAGATCACCAGGTACGGAATCATCTTGCCGATCAGAATTTCATGGCGGCGCACCGGCGTGGCGATCAGCCCCTCCAGGCTGCCCATCTCGCGTTCGCGCACCACCGTCAGGCTGGTCAGCAGCGCGGCGATGACCATCATGATCACCGCAATCAACCCGGGCACGATCGTCTTGGTGCTGTCCAGATCCTGGTTGAACCAAATGCGCATGCGCACGTCGACCGGCGGAATGCCGTCGGCGGGCAGCCCGGCCGCACCCAGCGCGTCGCTCACGCGATCCATGTTGAACGAGGCCAGAATCGCATCGACGTAACCCGAAGCGATCGTCGCCGAATTCGATTCGCTGCCGTCGAACATTACCTGAATTTTGTCGCCCGCGTAGCGCTCCATGTTCTTGGCGAAACCCTCCGGAATCGCCAGGGCGATCTGCGCCTGCTCGCGGTCCAGCAGCTCGGGCAACTGCTGCGGATGATCGACCGTCCGCACGATTTTGAAATAGCCGCTGGACGTAAAACGCTCGATCAATGCGCGGCTGTAGCTGGTCTGGTCCTCGTCGGCTACGGCTAGTTTGAGGTCGCGAATGTCAAAGGTGATCGCGTAACCGAACAGCAGCAACAAAATGATCGGCAGCACAAACGCCAGCGCCAGCGTGCGCCAGTCGCGCAGGATGTGCAGCGTTTCCTTGCGGGCGATGGCGGGGATGCGGCTTCTCATCGCGCGCGCCCTCCCTCGGCGGCGATGCGTCGATCCTCGCGTTCGATCAAGTGAATGAACGCGTCCTCCAGGCTGGCGCGGATCGGCCGCACCTGCGCCTCGGGCCATCCGGCCTCGCGCACCAGCGCCCGCACGCGCTCGGTCGCGTCGGCGCCGTTGTCGATCAGCACGTGGCTGACCAGACCGAAAATCTGCGCCTGTTTGATCAGCGGCGCTTTTTCCACGCGGGCGACGACCTCGGCCGGCGGCGGCCCGCTGATTTCCAGCATCGTGCCGGCGATGATGTCGGTGACCAGTTCGCGCGGCGACGCCTCGGCGATCTTGCGCCCGCTGTAAATGAGAATCAGCCGATCGCAATGCTCGGCCTCGTCCATGTAGTGCGTGGTGACGAACACCGTCACGCCCTGTCGCCGCAGTTCGGCGATCAGATCCCAGAAATCGCGACGGCTGGCCGGATCGACGCCGGCGGTCGGCTCGTCCAGAAAGATCAACCGCGGTTCGTGCATGATCGCCGCGCCCAGCGCCAGGCGCTGTTTGACGCCGCCGGACAGTTCGCCGGTCAGACGATGCTCCGCGCCGGTCAGCCCGGCCATCTTCACCGCGAAGGCGATGCGCGCGGCCTTTTTCGCGCGCGGAATGCGGTAGATGCCCGCGTAAAATTCCAGGTTCTGGCGCACGGTCAGATCGGCGTAGAGCGAGAAGCGTTGGCTCATGTAGCCGATGTTTTCCTTGATCTTGTCCACCTCGCGGCGCAGATCGAAGCCGATGACCTCGGCCTCGCCCTCGGTCGGTGCGAGCAGGCCGCACAGCATGCGGATGGTCGTGGTCTTGCCCGCGCCGTTGGGGCCCAGGAAGCCGAAGACCGACCCGGCGGGCACCTCGAACGACACGCGGTCGACCGCGGTGAATTCGCCGAAGCGCCGCACCAGATTGCGCGCGGTAACCGCCATGGTCATGCCGACACCTCCACCCGCGACAGGAACACGTCCTCGAAATTCGGTCGCCCGGGTTCGATCGAACGATACGCCACACCGGCTGCGGTCAATGTCCGGCCGATCGTCTCGGGCGCGGCGCCCGGGCGGCAGGCAACCTTGAGCGCATCGCCCGCCGGGTAACTGCGCAGCGCGCACTGCTGTTGCGCCAGCGCCGCGCGCGCGCCGTCGTAATCGTCGGTCAGGACTTCAAACAGCGCCTCGTCGAAACCGGCGAGAATCGCCTGCGGCCGATCGGTGAGCAGAAAACGCCCGCCGTGAATCAGCCCGACGCGATGGCAGCGCTCGGCCTCGTCCATGTACGGCGTACTGACCACGACCGCCACGCCCTCGGCGGCGAAGGCGTACAGAATCTCCCACAGCTCGCGGCGCGACAGCGGGTCCACGCCGGTGGTCGGCTCGTCCAGCAGCAACAATTTGGGCGTGTGAATCATGCAGCAGGACAGCGCCAGCTTCTTGTACATGCCGCCCGAGAGCTTACCCGCCGGGCGTTTGGCGTAAGGTTCCAGCCGCGAAAAGGCGAACAGCCGCGCCAGTCGTTCTTGGCGATCGGCGCGCGAAACGAAATGCATGTCGGCGAAGAAGCGCAGGTTCTCCTCGACGGTCAGGTCGCCGTAGAGGCTGTATTGTTGCGGCATGTAGCCCAGCAGTTCGCGCGCCCGGTCCGGCTGCTTGTGCACGTCCAGCCCGGCGATGCTCGCCTCGCCCTCGTCGGCGTCCAGCAGGCCGACCAGCAGCCGCAGCGTCGTCGTTTTGCCCGCACCGTCCGGCCCGATCAGACCGAAGATCTCGCCCGGCTCGACCTGCAAATCGATGCCGGCCACGGCCTCGATGTCGCCGAAGCGTTTGCGCAAGTTGGCGGCGGCGAGCAAACTCATGGTCATTCCGTCACGAAACGCGCGTCGACGGGCATGCCGATCTTGAGCACGCCGTCGGGGTTTTCCACGCGCACCTTGACCGCGTACACCAGCCGCACGCGTTCCTCGCGGGTCTGCACGTTCTTGGGCGTGAACTCGGCCTGCTCGGCGATGGTCGCCACCGCGCCGGTGAACGGCCGGTTGGGGAAGCTGTCGGTGTACAGCAGCACTCGCTGACCGAGCCGGATCTTGCCGAGCATCGGGCCGGGCACGTAGATCTTCACTTCCATCACGCTCAGATCGGCGATGGTCATCAGCGCCGAGCCGGGGAAAACCGATTCGCCGAGCTCGACGTGGCGGCGCACCACCGTGCCCGCCAGCGGCGCGGCGATCGTCGCGTAGCTCAACTGCGTTTCGGCTAGTTGAATCGCCGCCTCAGCCTGCCCGACCTGCCGCGCGACCACGCCCTTTTGCGCCCGCAACGAATCGCGCTGCGCGTCGAGGGTGTCGAACTGCATCTCGGTGGCCGAGCCGGTGGCCAGCAGTTTCTTGGTGCGGTCCAGGTTGGAATCCACACCCTTGAGCCCGGCGTTGAGCACCGCCTGCTGACTGGCCGCCGCGCGCGAAGCGGCCTGCGCCTGCGCCAGTTGCGCCCGATAGACCTTGTCGTCGATGCGCGCCAGCAATTGCCCGGCCTCGACCGCGTCGCCCTCGTCGACGGTCAGTTCGACGAGCTGCCCGGCCAACTGCGCGCTGATCACCGTCTCGGTCGCCTCGATGGTGCCGTAAAAGGTGTCGTCCAGGCGCGCTTCCTGCCGCTGCTGCCACACGCGATAGCCGAAGTAGCCGAACAACGAAAGCACCAACAACAACGGTACGATGCGACGAGCCATGATCCTACCTCCCGATGACCGACAGATCGCCGGTCGCCGCCGCCAGGTTCACCCGGGCGACGCGATAGTCGTACAACGCCTTGAGATGCGCCACCTGCGCCGCCGTCGCGGCCAGTTGCGCGTCGATCACTTCCAGGCTGGTCACCGCGCCGGCCTTGTAGCTGTCCTCGGCGATGACCAGCATCTGCGCCGCGCGGTCGAGATTGTTTTTCGTCTCCACGATGCGCACCCGCGCCTCGTCCTGATCCAGCAGCGCCTGCTCGACTTGCGTGCGCACATCGGCGGCGACCTGCGTACGTTGACGATTGGCCGTTTCGGCCTGCGCCTGGGCGCGCTTCATGCCGCGATACCCCTGCAGGCCGTCGAACAGCGGGATGGACACGCCGACGCCCACGGTCCAGTTCGTTTCCCAATCGTCGTTCATGTAATACGGCTTCGCATACCCGTAGGTGCCCATGAGCATTACCGCCGGCAGCATCGAACCGCGCCGGGCCAATGCCTGGTCCTCGTTGGCGTCGGCGCTGAGCCGGTACGCGTCCAACTCCGGCCGCTGCGCCAGCGCCCGCGCGTGATAATCGGCTTGCGCGTCGGCGGCGGTGGGTTCAACCAACTTGTCGGTCAGCGTCAGCGGCGCGTCGGCGGGCAGACCAGAGGCGCGGCTGAGCATCGTACGCGCCAACTTCACGTTTTTATCGGCCTCGGTCGCCTGCGGTTCGAGGTTGGAAACCTCGACCAGTGCACGCAGCAGCTCGAACTTGGTCGCCGCGCCGTATTGATAACGGTTTTCCACGTGCTTCAAATGCTCGCGCGCATTGGCCAGCGCCTCGTGCTGCGCCGCCGCCACCTGCCGGGCGATCAGCACGCCCAGGTAGGCCTGCGCGGTCATCTGCGTAACCTTCAACCGCGCCGCTTCCAACTGGCTTTCGCCGGCGGCGACCGCCTTTTGCATCGCCCGGTCCGCGTAATAGACCTGCCCCGACGCGAACAGAATCTGATTGAGCTTCAGTTGCGCCTGATAGTTGTCGTGGTAGCCCATGTCGATTTTCTTGTTGACGGCGATCGGCTCCATGCCCGGGATCGGCGTTTGCACCACCATGTCGATTTCCATTTGCGGGATATTGTCGATGTACGTATAGCCGCCTTCGAGCTTGAGGTCGGGCAGAAAGTTCGCAAACACTTCGCCGCGCGCCTGCTCGAGTTCGTCGATCGACGAAGCGGCCACCTGCAGATCGGGATTGTGGACCAGCGCATAGTCGAGCGCCTCGTTCATCGACCAGCTTACCGGTTCGGCCGCCTGCGCGCTCATGGTGATCAGCAAAAACCCCAGCAGGCTCAACCAACCGACCAGTTCCGCATAATGGCGGCGCACCCAGGTATTCATTTCTCTACTCCTTCGGATTCGGGAGACAACATTCCCGTCCACAAAATTTTCAGCAAGCCGCCGGCCAGTTGGTCCATCGTCATGCCCAGCTCGTTGGCGAAATCCGGGTTGGCCACCCGGTTCAGGATGCCCTGAATCAGCCGACCGGCCGTTTCGGGATCCATATCGCGGCGCAGCGAACCGTCGGCCTGCCCGCGCCGGATCAGCTTGCCGATTTCGTCGAAAATGAATGAGCGGAAAGAAAGGATCTGCTCCCATAATTCGGGCATCAGCGTTTGGATATCGAACATCATCTGCGAGGACACCTGCTGGAAAACCTCGGTGGTGAGGATCTCGTAGTGGTCCTTCATGATCTGGCGCACCGGCTTGTCCGACTGCAGGTTGGCCATGATCTTCGGCCCGACTCCGCCCATGCGGTCGGCGACCAGCGCCTCGACCAGCGCGTCGCGGTTGGGGAAATATTTGTAGAAAGTCCGCTTACTTACGGCCACACCCGAGCAGATTTCCTCGACGGTGATGCGCCGGAATCCGCGCTCGGAAAAAATGTGCATCGCATAACTCATGATCCGCTGCCGGGTTTTTTCGCTGCGTGCCGCCTGCTGTGTCATTTTCTTCTACCCTTTGTAAACGGTTTTCACTTCATTC
This sequence comes from uncultured Pseudomonadota bacterium, assembly GCA_937967875.1. Lineage (GTDB taxonomy): Bacteria > Lernaellota > Lernaellaia > Lernaellales > Lernaellaceae > CALBTQ01. The sequence continues at coordinate 426 of CALBTQ010000453.1, read as the reverse complement.
GTTTACATTGTACTTATCGTTTCCTTCGTGTCAAGTATTTTTTTCGTTTTTCAAATAGGCATCCCTAAAACACCGGCATGGCAGGGTTTTGCTCCCCGGTTCACCGGAAAATGGCCGGGGAGAATATCGGCTGGTCCTGGATTTCCGCCTGCGCGGAAATGACGGGCGCGTGCGTCAGCGCTGGCCGAGGTAACGTAGAATGAAAAATCATAGGTCCAGGAATTGTTCCTGGCGGGCATGTTCCCACGGAACAAGACCGTGGCTCTTATCCCGTATTAGCGAAATTCCACACTCGGCGTTAGTATTTTTACAGTTCTTGATCGGGTTGCAGGGCCGGGCTGAGGAACAGATACCCGCCGAACAAGGCGATGAGGTATTCGTCTCCGGGCTCGGCGATGAACACGCTGTCGAAATCTTCTTTGTAGT
>CALBTQ010000452.1 GCA_937967875.1 uncultured Pseudomonadota bacterium | reverse complement strand
TCGACAAGGAGGCTCCCAAGGGCCGGCTGATCCTGCCGCAGGTGCAGTCGATCCGCGATCTGCTGGACGCCGACGCCTTCGCGCTGGTGGTCAAGGAACGCGAGCTGCGCGCCGCGCTGGAGCGGCTGAACACGCCGCCGAAATTGGTCGTCACCGATTCGCAGGCCTTTTTGAAGGTCGCGGCCGACACGCCGCGCGAGATTCCGATGACCAGCTTTTCGATTCTCTTCTCGCGCTTCAAGGGCGATTTGCTCACCCAGACCGAAGGCGCGCTGGCGGTCGACAACCTGCGCCCGGGCGATCGCGTGCTGATCGCCGAGGCGTGCTCGCATCATCCGATCGGCGAGGATATCGGCCGGGTGAAGATCCCGCGCTGGCTGACGCAGTATGTGGGCGGCAAGCTCGAATTCACCACGGTGCAGGGGCATGACTTCCCCGAGGACCTGGCCGAGTACAAGCTGGTCATCCACTGCGGCGCGTGCATGTGGAACCGCCGCGCGATGCTCTCGCGCTTGCTGCATTGCAAACGCGCGGGCGTGCCGATCACCAATTACGGGCTGGTGATCGCCTACAGCCTGGGCATTTTCGAACGTGCGCTGGCGCCGTTCCCCGCCGCGCTGGAGGTCTATCAATCGCTGGTCGGACGGCGCGATGCTCGATAGAAACATCCCGCGAAACGAAATCGAAACGTGGCTGCGCGAAACCGATCCGGCACGGCTGAGCGAGCTGTGGACCGTCGCCGATCGCGTGCGGCGCGAGAATGTCGGCGACCAGGTGCACCTGCGCGGCCTGATCGAGCTTTCCAACATCTGCGTGCGCTCGTGCCTGTATTGCGGCATTCGCGCGGGCAACGGCACGATCACGCGCTACCGGATGAACGAAGAGGAAATCATCGCCTGCGCACGCCTGGCGGTGGAATACGGCTACGGCACCGTGGTCATGCAGGCGGGCGAGGATTACGGCATCCGGCGCGAATGGCTGACCGCGATCATCCGCCGCATCAAAAATGAAACGCCGCTGGCGATCACCCTCAGCCTGGGCGAGCGACCCGACGAGGATCTGGTCGAATGGCGCGAGGCCGGCGCGGACCGCTACCTGCTGCGTTTCGAGACCTCGGACGATGCGCTGTACGAGAAGATCCACCCGCCCCTGCCCAACCAGATGCGCAACCGGATGGACATCTTGCGTCGCCTCAAGGAGTTGGGCTACCAAACCGGCAGCGGCGTAATGATCGGCATTCCCGGCCAGACCTTCGCCACATTAGCGCGCGACGTGGAGATACTGCGCGAGTTCGACATGGACATGGTGGGCGTCGGACCGTTCCTGGCGCATCCGGAAACGCCGTTGGGGCGGGGCGAATTTCAACCGGAGATCGATCCGGCCGATCAGGCGCCCAGCGATGAACTGACCGCCACGAAGGTCGTCGCGCTGGTGCGGATTGTCTGCCCGCAGGCGCATATTCCCAGCACGACGGCGCTGGCGACGATCGACGCCGCGCACGGCCGCGTGCACGGGTTGGAGCGCGGCGCGAACGTGATCATGCCCAACCTCACGCCGCCCAAGTACCGCGAGCTGTACGAGATTTATCCGAACAAGGCCGCCAAGCACGAGACGGCCGAGGAAACCAACCGCAAGGTGCACGCCCAACTGGCCGCGCTCGGGCGGCGGGTCGGCACGGGTCGCGGCGACCGCTGAATTTTACCGCTTGATGGCGCTCTTGTATTCGTCGGCCGGCTCGATGTCCTTGTAGAAATACAACCGGATGCCGTTTGGATCGAGCACGGCGAAGCTGCGATCGCCCCACGGATTGTCGCGCAGGTCCTGGGTCACGGTGACCGCGGTTTTGTCCAGCGCGGCGTAGAGGGCGTCGATGTCGTCGACCTCCAGCGCGTAGTTCAGGCCGTGACCGGCGAACATGGGCTGCGCTTTTTCGCGCGGATCCATGAAGGCCAGTTCCACGCGTCCGTCCGGACTTTGCAGAGTGACGTACCAGCCGCAATCGAAGATCACGCGAAAGCCGAAGTGCGTGGTGTAAAACGCCTTGGAGTGCTCCACCTTGTCGGTGGCGATGAAGGGCACGAGTTTGGTGAAGGTCATGCAAATGCTCCGCCGCTGATTGTTCGGTCATTGTGCCGCAAGCGGGAGACGAAGCCAAACGAGGCGAAGGAGATCAGCTCGCCTGTTGCGCCCGGGCGAGATACCGGCGCACCGATTGTCCGCAGTTGGAGCCGACCTCGTTTTCGCGTTCGTCGCCGATGGAAAGAATCGTATCGAAGCCGGCGGCGACGAGTTGCCGCACCGCTTCGTCGATGATCGGCGGATCGTTTTCGCGCAGCACGGTTTGCAGACGGTGGCGCTCGCCGGTTTCCGTGGGATTGAGCGGCGTCAGCTTGACGGCGAAACAAGTCGGATCGAAGCGTTCGATAACGGCTCGCGGAGAAAACGCCACATCGGCGGCGAGTGCGAAATTGAGCACGATCTTGCGATCGCCGTCGCGGAAATGATCGCGGCCGAACGTCGCCAGTCGATCCATGGTCAGCAATTCGATGGGCATCAAACGGCGGCGCTGCGCCTCGTCGGTCGAATTGACGGAAAGCTGCAATTGAAAACGCCCGGGGTAGAGCCGGTGACGAATTTCCGCCAAACGGGCAAACCAGTTTTCGCGGCCGGCCGGGGCGACGGTGGGCACGCAGCACCACAGGCCGGGAGCGGGCAATTCGCGGGGCAGGCGCTCGATGGCGACCAGCACCTCGTCGTTGAGCGAGGGTTCGCCCATACGCGCGAAATGCACTTTGAGCTTGCGACAAACGGGCGCCAGTTCCGGATGCATCCGCGCCACGGCACGTACTTGCGCCAATATCTCGTCGGCGGTGAGGTTGCCCCGGAAGCCGCCGCCGGCATCGCAGAACAGGCAGTTGACCGGACAGCCGATTTGCGTGGAAACGTTGATGATCCACTTTTCCTCGCGCGGATGAGTCGTATCCAAACCGTCGACGAATTCGATCAACGATCGACTGTCGTCGCGCACGCAAGCCACATAAACCGTGGCGACATCAGGCATGACGTTTTGCTCGACGATCCGCATGCTCACTCCATTTCGCACAGCCATCGACCGGCCGCCAACGCGGCGCGCTGCCCGTCGCCCAGGGCGGTGGCGACGTAGCGGTCGCGCCCGCGTATGACGTCGCCGGCCAGAAACAGGCCGGGAAGCGGCGTGACGATCGACGCGTCGAGGTTCAATTTCAAGGACGTCAACAATTCCACTTTCGGCGTGCGCCCGATGCAGACCAGCAAATAGTCGGCGGTCGAAATTCGTTCGCCGTTTTCGTTTTGCCATGCCAAGACAAGGCGACCGTCGACGAAGCGCACCTGGCTCAATATGTGGTTGAGGTGAATCGCAATGCCGGCGCCGTTCGCTTCGGCGATAAAGGAGGGCGGACAGCGCAGAGCGGCGCCGCGATGAAATACTTCCGCCGTACCCCGGCGCGCAGCCACGCTCAGGGAGCTGTCGAGCGCCGCTTCGCCGCCGCCGACGACGGCGACGTGCCGGTCCGACAGGTCAAAGGGCAACGATCGAACGTCGCGGTGATAACGGCCGTCGTTTGCGGCGAGTGAATATTCACACGGCCGGGCGCCGACGGCGAGCACGAGGGCGCGGGCGGCGATCGTCGCGCCGTTTTCGGTCGTTGCGCGAAACGCCCCGTCGTTTTCTTGTCGACAGGCGATGACCGTGTCGCGAAGAATTTCGATGTTATGCCGTTGCGCTTGCTGCTGCAGCAGGTCGGCGAATTGCTCGCCGCCGATGCCTGACGGAAAACCGGGAAGGTTGTCGAGCCGATGCGCCGCGCGCACCAGTCCGCCGACCGGTTCGTCGCCGATGACCAGCAGCGACCATCCGTCACGCCCGGCTTGCAAGGCGCAGGCGATGCCCGCCGGACCGGCGCCTACGATAAGCAAGTCGCGGACAATCGTGTCGGTCATGGCCGCCACTCGGACAATGAAGCGAGAAATTCGTCGCCGGTGCGCACAAACGCGTGCCCCGCGGCGAGAGTATGCAAGGCGGCCAGATGCGCGCGCTCGTTGGGCGCGGCGCAATCGTCGACAATCACCACCGGCGTCACTCCATGAGCGGCCGCGGCAATCGCCGTAGCGGCAACGCAAAGCTGGGTTTGGACGCCGACCAGCACGAGCAAATCGCAGGCGCTCATTTTTTCGGCCGGCTCCGGTCGGCTCCAGGCGGAGAAATCGTCTTTCGTGAAGACCTCGTCATCGCCGGCGAGATCCGCGGGCAACTCGGCAAGCGGGTCGTCGGGGCGGATCGGCCGATCGTAAAAATGGCGAAACGGCGTCGGCAACGTTTGGGCGTTATGCACATGGCGCGTGAACCAGACGGGAAGATGACGACCGCGAAACGCCGCAAGCAAAGAATCGACAACCGGTCGACAAGCCGGCCAGACGGGAAGAAACGCCGGAGAAGCCGGATCGACAAACAACCGTTGCGTGTCGAGCACCAACAGCGCCGGGCGGGAGAAGGCGGGCAGCGGCCGACGACCGCGCAGATCGGCGATATCTTTGAGCCAGTCGGCGACGATGCGCCGCCGATTATCGTCTTTCAGGTACGGCTCGCGCCGCATGGCTTTTCCCGTAATGTTGAGGTTGTAAGAAGAAATCGTGGTTAGCGGAGTATGGGGAGAATGTCAAGCGACGTTCGACGACAAAACAATGGGCCGGGTTGGCCGCCCCGGCCCGCCTTCGAGGATTCAAGGAGGGATCACGCGTCCGGTTGCAGCGTGAAGCTGAGTTTGTCCAGGTCGTAACCGCGTTCGACCAGCCGCTCGAGGATGGCACTCAGGCGCGCATCGTCCATTTGCGGCGTACGGCTGAGGACCCACAAATAGCGGTCGGAAAAGCTGCCGACCACGGCCCATTCGTAAGGTTGATCGCCGGTTTGGCCGTCCAGTTCGATGATCCAGTACGGCGCGCCGAACAGCGGCGTGAAGTAGACGAGCAGCTTCGCGTTGGTCGCCTTATCGCGCACACGGGCGAAGCCCTCGATCGCTTTGTACCGCCCGTCGAGCGAGCCCACGCGGCACTCGTTGAGTACGCTGATCGTGCCGTTGTCGTTCAGGCCGTAGGTGGCGGTGACGCCGGTGCAGCCGCGCTGGAAAATTTGTTCGTAGGTGGCGATTTCGTACCAGGTTCCCAGGTAGCGCGCCAGGTCGACGCTCGCGACGGTGTCGCCGTCTGGCGTCAGGTCGGCGAAGACGATCTCCGACAGGCGATCGAGCGCCGGGGCTTCATCGGACGACCAGGGGTCGGTCGGATCATCGTCGTCTTCGCCGGCAATGTCGGCCGGCTCGACGTGCTTATGCGTGCCGGCGGCCTGGGTGGGCAGTTCATCGCCATTGTCGTTGACTGCGCAGCCGGAGATGGAGATCGTCAGCGCCAACCCGATCAGCAAAAGAAAGCCGTAGAGAAACAGCCTGGACGATTTTTGTTCCGCAGCCGCGACCCAAACGGCGCCGTTGTTTTCCAAGTGATCGAATTCATATATTTTTCTGGGTTTCATTTTTTTCTCCCCGAGTCTCTTTTTTTTAAAAGGATCGTTTTCCCTTGTGTTGAACAATGTAGGTTCTTGAGAATGAATGTCAATAGCAGGCAAGAAAAATGAAGTTGTTTTTTCCGTGTCACACCTTTGGCGATAGTCTAATTGGCGCCGGTTCGGACAATGCACAGCTTTCGCCTGACGGGCGAAAACAAAAATATGGTCGTTAAATCAATACGACGGCAGCGGGCAAAACCCGCTGCCGCCGTCGTTATGGAGTTCGGTCATAGATCAAGGAGGATCCCAGCGGTTTTCGGCCCGCCGTTGCCCCGGTTTTGCAACACCGGAGCGCATCTATCTCAAATATCGACTTTGACGTCGATCTTAATTTCCAACTGCAAGCTGTCGCTGTCGACCGCGATCGGCTCGGCGCTGACGATGCTCAGGTCGTAGCGCGCCATGTCGCCGTCGATCGCGTCCTTGAACGTCTGCTTGATGCGCTCGCCGCCGCCTTCGAGCAGCATGTCTTCGCCCTGCACTGTTTCGCCCGGCTGCAGAACGTATTGGGCGATCAGGTCGTTTTCCAGATCGATGGCGTCGCCGACGCTGACGTAGATGCGCACTTCGGCCGCGCCGTCGCTCAGGTTGGTCATCTGGCCGGTCAGTTTCGCGTCGTGGATGCCGTCGATGTTGTCTTTGTACCCTTCGTACTTGCCGGATTGATAGTCTTCGCTGCGCCAGTAGGTGGGCGTGGCGGCGACTTTGATTTGGGCGATTTCCACGCCGGACGAATCGCCGCCGGTCACGCGCAACGACGGGGCGATGACCAGATTGTCGTCGAGCTGGTCGTAGATCATCTTTAGGTTGCGATGCAGCGTGGCGCCGAATTGCGTGGTCAACGGCTCGTCGACGATCAGCGTCTGGCCGGCGGAAAGGTTGTAGATCGCCACGACGATCGCGGTTTGGTTCGTGCCGTTGGGCGCGATGCTCAATTCCAAGCGAGCGGCGGAATTGCCGCGGTTGCGCACCGCCAGGCGCAGGTAGAAGAACACCGAGCCGATGCCCATGCGCGACACTTCGAGCGGATCGGTCATTTCATCCAGCGAAATTGCGCCCAATGAGCGGGTCTGGCCGTTGGTCATGACGATATCGTCGGCGATGGCGACTGAGCGGGGTGAGCGTTCGCTGGTGGTGTTGTGCACCGTCTGATGAGCGGTGATGGTGCGCGCGGTAGCCCCTTCGATCATGTCCTCGATTTCACCGCAGCCGGCCATCATGAGCGTGAACAGGAAAATCGCGATGAGGGGAAACCAGGTTTTCATTGCCAATCTCCTACTTCTTGCGTGAAACAGAAATCCGGATAGTGAAGAGGTATTGAGATTTTTCCGATCTGACTGTTTCCTGGCGGGTCCGATTTTTTTCATCGTTTCCTTTCGATCCTCACCGCACGACCGATGACCCTATTGAGCAAGGGATGTGCCAACCCGAAGGAATCTGTTTTTCTATAATGATATTGAGGTGTTATGTGTAAGATGCTCGATGGGAACGTCAATCGTGTTTTCGTGCATGAAATGAGAAAACGTTCGTTAATGCAAAATTCCAACGGATTGATTTTCAACAGAAATTCGCGCCGATTCTGTAATATTTACCGAGCGCTGAAAAATTAGCGCTTCCGCTGAACAATAATACGCATCCTGCGGGAATTTCTGGAATTTTCCATGTTCGAGCGACACGCGGAAAAATTCATCGTTTCCTTGTCTCGGGCGGCCAAGTGGTATAGTGTTTTTATAAAATAAATCCTATTTGCCCCATGACAGCGAGGTCTAAATCATCCTGCCGCCGGGGAGGAGAGATGATGCGCGCTAGGATCCGACGGATCGCCGGTCGTTCCCTTTTCGCGATCGTGTTTGTGTTGCTTTGGCTTGCGCCGCTGCCGGTGGGCGTGACGGCGGTCGAGCGCGTCTGGGCGCAGGAATCCCCGACGCCCGCGGCCGAGCCGCCCGAGAAAACGGCGACGGCGGCGCAACAAACGCAACTTAAATTGTTGGCGCAGGAGATCGAGGCGCTCAAGCGGATCAAGGAAGGCAAGCTGCCCGAGGGGCTGGAACTGCGCCGGTTGTTCGATTTCGATCTGCGCGACGATAAGGAAATTCATCGTCAAAAGCAGACCCTCCGCCGGGCGCTGTTCTCGCTGAAAATGCAAACCAAAAAACTCGCGCAGCAGCCGGAAACGCCGGAGTTGCTCGTCGAGCGGGAGATCGTCGCGCAGCAGAATGAAAGCCAATCGTTGCGGCTGGCTTTTCTGGAATTGCCCAAGGCCAAACGGCTGGCGGTGGTCGAGGCCGAGGAAAAGCGTCTGACGGATAAATAC
>CALBTQ010000451.1 GCA_937967875.1 uncultured Pseudomonadota bacterium | reverse complement strand
GACCACCGAGATCTACACTCTTTCCCTACACGACGCTCTTCCGATCTCAACTACGACATTTTCGCCACCACTTTTGAAATCGTCATGTTGGCGGTCAGTTCATTGTGGTTGGTGGGCGCCGCCTTTTCCAAACGCTATTTTCGTCAACGCTGGCGGCTCGTGTTTCCGTTGATTCTGGCGGCGGCGCTGGTCTTTCTGTTGTTTTTTCCCGCCATTCAGCATATGGGCGCCCGGCACCTATTGGGGATGATCGTCGCCGGCTCCGTAACGATCGCCCTGGCGATGGGCGACACGTTTTTCGACGAAAAGCATCCCATCGCGCGCCGAATCGACCGCGCCGTGCGTCTGATGTTGCTGGCGATGGTGCTGCTGCTCAATCTGGCGCAGATCATTTCGCTGGTGCAGCCCGAGAGCATCGATACCTTCCACCGTTTTCGCGGCGGCGACTATTTCGACAATCAATTCGGCTCGGTGATCGGTCCGGAAATCGACCGCGTCAATTGCCTGCTGGACGCCCGCCTCGACTTTCTCCAGGACATGGACGCCAAGGCGGGCTTTGGCATGGTGTTCAAGCGAATCGGTTACTATGAGTGCTGTAAATTGGAGCCGCTGCCGGTGGATTACAATTACATGAACCAGGACCAAAGCGAGCGCGATCCGGCGGCGTTCTATCGCGGCCTGGGTTGTGCGATGGCGCTCAAGGACCGGGTCACAACGGCGGATTTACCCAACGTGCCCGACGGCGGTCATCCTGAAGCGCTCGCCTGGATGACCGATGGATATGAACAATGCTTCGCCTTGCCCTGCCGCCAATTGAACCGCCGCGACCGGCGTCCGGCTGTGTTGCAGTGGCTGGAGAAATCGCTGACCGCGTATGCTGCGTTGTTTCCCCGCTGGTGGAAGTCCACCGATTGAGAATTGTCCCTATTATCAAGTCCGGCGTGGGCCGGGTATTGATTGCACATTTCATCAAAGCGTGTAAGTTGTTGACGATAAGAGTCGTGTACCTGAGCGAGGAGCATAAAAATGAACCGGAAACACTCCATATCGATTTTGTTGGCCCTTTTTGCGGCAATGACCTTTCTGATCGTCGTCGGCTGCGGCGGCGATGACGACGACAACGACGATAACGATGCCGTCGACGACGATGCGCTCGACGATGACGCGACCGACGACGACACGGTCGATGACGACACGGGCGACGACGACACGGGCGATGACGACACGGGCGACGACGACACGGGCGACGACGACACCGGCGACGACGATACGGGCGACGACGATACGGTCGTGGCCG
>CALBTQ010000450.1 GCA_937967875.1 uncultured Pseudomonadota bacterium | reverse complement strand
CTCCAGCGCTTCGCGGCCGTTGCCGGCGATGCGCCTGGTGCGCGCGGTGTGGCCCTACCGCCGGCGGCTGATCGTCGTCGGCTTGCTTGCGGCGGTGATCGCCTACGGCGTGTGCCTGCTGTTGCCGCGTTCCTATCGCGCCGCCGCGCACGTGATGGTCTATGCGGATCGTCAGTCGTCCGCCTTGTCGTTGCTCGAAGCGCAGGCGCCTTTCGCCGCCGCGCTCAGCGATATGCCCGGCGCGCCGCGCGGCAAGGAAGCGTTGCGCGTCTGGTATGCGTTGCGCAGCAAGGCCGCGCTTTATGCGGCGTTCGACGAACTCGGGTTGCTGCCCGCGTTGTTTCCCGCACGCTGGGACGAAGCAAACAAGCGTTGGCGCGGCGAGCCGCCGACGCCGACGGCCGTCCACGAGAAGGTCTGGCGCAAGCTGGTGTTCGTCGACTGGTTCCGCACCACCGGCGTGTTGCGGGTGACCGCGCAGTGGAGCGATCCGCCAACGGCGGCGGCGCTGGCCGACGCGATCGTCCGCCACGGCGAGCGGGTGGCGGCGCGGAGCTTCGCCGATCACGCCGGGGCGAAAAGGCGGGCGCTGCAAGGCGAGGTGGCGGCGCTGGACGAGCAACTGGCCGGCGTCGAAAACGAGCTGGCGGCTTATCGGCGCGCGCACGAGCTGGTGACGCCCGCGTTGCAGGCCGACACCGCGCTGGCCTACTGGGGCGATCTGTGGGCGGCGCGCATCGAGAAGGACGCCCAGCGGGCGATGCTGCTGCGCATGGCGTTGCCGGATCATCCGCGCGCGCGGCGGTTGCGCGCGGAGAGCGCGGCGCTGGCCGCGGCGGCCGATCGCCTGACGACCGGAGACGTGCCGTTTTTGCCGCCGTTGGACGAACTGGCGCAGCGGCAATTGGGCGACCGGCGGCTGGTGCGCGAGCAAGCGGCGCTGGACGACGCGCTGACCGAGATCGCGCCGCTGGCCGCGTTGTGGCAAACGCGCGCGGAAATGGGCGAGGCGACGCTGCTGGTGCTCGACGCCGCGCAGGCGCCCGAGCGACGGTATTTTCCGTCGCGGACGACAACGGCGGCGGCCGTGGCCGCGTTGGTCGGTTACGCGCTGTTGCTGGCGTGGCTGGCGCCGATCGCCGGATACAGCAATTCGGTTGACAGGGAGGTCCGGGCAAAAGAAACTCGGAGCGCCTAAAAGGAGAAGGACCCGATGGCATTTTCTACCATTCGTTGGGACGGCGACGCGGTGGTGCTGATCGATCAGCGCAAACTTCCGACCGAGGAAACCTATCTGCGTCTGACCACGGCCGAGGACGTGGCGCGCGCGATCGTCGAGATGGTCGTGCGCGGCGCACCGGCCATCGGCGACACCGCGTCCTACGGACTGGCGCTGGGCGCGAAGCTGGCGGCCGACGACGAACTCGATACGCGTTGGGCCGCGTTGTGCGACCTGTTCGCCAAGGCGCGGCCGACGGCGGTGAACCTGGTTTGGGCGGTCGAACGGATGAAGCGCGTGTACGACATCGTGCGGCCGCAGGGCGCGGAGGCGGTGCGCAAGATGCTGCTGGCCGAGGCGCATCGCATCTGGGAAGAGGACGTCGAATCGTGCCGGGCGATGGGGGCCAACGGCGCGGAGTTGATCGCCGGACCGGCGCGGATCCTCACCCATTGCAACGCGGGCGCGCTGGCGACGGGCGACTACGGCACGGCGCTGGGGGTGATTCGCGCGGCGCACGCGCAGGACAAGGTGCTGATGGTTTTCGCCGACGAGACGCGACCGTTTTTGCAGGGGGCGCGGCTGACCGCCTGGGAGCTGATGGCCGACGGCATTCCGACGACGCTGATCACCGACAACATGTCGGGTCATCTGATGGCGGCGGGGGAGATCGACCTGGCCGTCACCGGGGCCGACCGCATCGCGGCCAACGGCGACGTGGCCAACAAGATCGGCACGTACATGGTGGCGACGATGTGCGCGCGGCACGATCTGCCCTTCTATGTCGCCGCGCCGTTGTCGACCATCGATCTGAATTGTCCGTCGGGGGAGCGGATTCCGATCGAAGAACGGCCGTTCGACGAGGTGACCAAGGTGTTCGGGCAGGTGGCCATCGCCCCGGCGGGGGTGAAGGTGCGCAACCCGGCGTTCGACGTTACGCCGGCCGAATTGGTGACGGCGATCATTACCGAAAAAGGAGTGGCTCGGCCGCCGTACGAAAAATCGCTGCCGGCCTTGTTTGCGAAAAGTTGATCGCTTGCGCGATCGGCACATTATGAATAAAATAGCACGTTCACCGGATTGATAACGTCGGTTTGCCCGGCGATGGTGGATCACCCAACAGGAGCGGGCCAATGCCCAAACGTATTTTAGTAGTCGACGACGATCGAAATATCGGACAGATTCTGCATGCTTCCTTCAGTTCGAAGGGGTATGAAACCATCGTGTCGCGCAACGGAGAAGACGCGCTGGCCAAGTTCAGTCAGATCCAACCCGACCTGGTGCTGCTGGATGTGCTGCTGCCCCGGATGAACGGTTGGGAAGTCTGCAAGAAGCTGAAGGAAACCGACGCCGGTCAAAACACGCCCATCATTCTGATGAGCGCGGTGTACAAGAATTACAAAATGCAGCAGGACGCGCGCGAGAAATACGGCGCCGACGATTTCGTCGAAAAGCCGTTCCAGTTGTCGCGCCTGCTGGATAAAGTCTCCGAACTGCTGGGGCCCGGCGAGGCCGGGGCGATCGTCGCCGACGTCGAAGGCGAAATGGTCGACGAGGCGCCCGTGGCCGAGAAGGTCGCTGCCCACGTCAGCCTCGAAGGCGATTTTTCCACGATGGGTTTCGCCGAGATTCTGCACGCCGTGTACGTGATGGCCAAGAGCGGCTATCTGCTGGTGAAGAACAACGACGTGGAAAAGGAAATCGCGGTCAAGGAAGGGTATCCGGTCAGCGTGCGCACGACGCTCGAAGACGAGTACTTCGGCAACTTCCTGGTGCGCAAGCGCAAGATTACGCCGGAGGAGCGCGACGAGTCGGTCAAGCGGATGAAGGAATCCAACCGCCTGCAGGGCACCATCCTGATCGAGATGGGCGCGCTCACGCCGCACGAGCTGGTGCGTTTCCTGCGCATGCAGATGCGCGAGAAATTGTTCGAGATTTTCCGCTGGCGCGAGGGCATCTTCAAGTTCACCGAAAACCGCGACGTGCAGGGCGACATCACCACGCTGGACATGAGCACGGCCAACGTGATCAGCATGGGCGTCGAGGAGCACTACGACCTGGATCGCCTGATGCCGATCATCGACGAGTGGCGCGCCAAATATTTACGGCCGGGCGTCAACCTGCATTATCGCTATCAGGATCTGGAACTGACCCAGCGCGAGCGGGCGATCTTCGAGGAGATCGACGGTCAGCACAAGGTGGACGAAGTGCTGGGCGCGCTGGACGTCGAGCTCGAACGCGCCAACCAGATCGTTTACACCTTGATCGTCACCGAGATGGTCGAGTTGATCGACGCGCCGTTGGACAAGCCCGAGTTGCTGGCCTCCGAGGCCGACGAGCCGCCCGCGCCGATTGCGCCGCCCAAAGCCGCGCCCGCCGCACCGCCCAAGGCCGCGCCCGCCGCGCCCAAACCGGCCGCCGAATCCAAGCCGGTCGAACCCATGCCGGTCAAGGAAGCGGAAGCGGAAGCGATCGACGGGGAAGAGCCGGCGGCGGAACCGGAAGATGACGGCGACGCCGAAATCCGCAAAAAGGTGCGCGACGTCTATGCCCGGGCGACCGGCGGCAACTACTTCCACGTGTTGGGCGTCGGCGAGAATCCGACCGAGCACGAAGTGCGCCTAGCCTATCATCGCATGGCCAAGGAATTTCACCCCGACCGGTTCTTCGGCATGGCCAGTCCGGAAATCAAAGCTCAGGTCGAGGAAATTTTCCGTCTGGCGGCCAAGGCGTACGAGGAACTCAACACGCAGGAAAAGATCGCGCAGTACAAAGACAAGCTCGAGGGCGAGGACGAAGGTCCCAAGACCGACGTGCGCATCGAGGGCGTGAAGAAGATCATCGTCGCCGAACAGAATTTCCAGAACGGCAAGCAATACATGAAGGAAAAGCGCTACGCGCGCGCCGCGTTCGAATTCCGCAAGGCGATGGAAATCACGAACAACGAAGCGGAGTACATCGCGCACTACGGCTGGGCGATGTACAACATTCCGTACGAAGAGGGCATTTCGGAAGAGGATTCGAAGTTGTTCCTCGGCGAGTCGCCCTCGGACTTGCAGTTCCAGGGCCGCGAGGCGCTCAACCGTGCGATCTCGATCAACCCGCGGTCGGAGAAGTCGTATCTGTTCCTCGGCTCGATTTACAAAACGCAGGGCCTGAAGGAATTCGCCGAAAAGCAGTATGAAAAGGCGCTGATCTGCAATCCGAATTGCATCGAGGCGCTGCGCGAGCTGCGGTTGATCAAGTTGGAAGAACAAAAGAAAGCGAAGAAGAAGTCGTTTATCGAACGACTGTTGGGACGATAGTCGGACTGCGCAATACGGGGACGTTGTGATGGAAGCGTTGCAAGCGGTGTTGGCGAAAGTACAGAATCATCAAGTCATCATTACACTGTTTTGGCTGTTCCTGCTGACTGTGTTCGCGGGGCTGATCCTGCTGCGGCAACGGCGCGTGAACCGGCTGGAAAATCTGATCGGCGCGCACTTCGCCAATATCCGCAACAAGCTGGAAGAGACCGAAGCGCGCCAGAAGAAAACGCTGGGCGACGGCATCGCCGACCTGAAAAAACAGAGCGACAACGTGCTGGCGTTTCAGGAACAGGCGACGAAAAACACCGGCCACATTACCGCCAAGCTCGAAGAGATCGGCAACACCACGCGCGAGATGATCTACGACCTGCAGGCGACCGTCACCGAAAAAAGCAGCGGCGGCGACGTGGAGAAGCTCGTGGTGAACCTGCGCGGAAAGGTCGAGGAACTAACCGACGAACTGGCTTGGACCAACAATTGGTTCGAGGATATGCGCGCGCTGGAAACCGCCGTCATCAACCTGGTCGGCCCGGCGAAAATGCGCAAGCTTATCGACAAAGAACGCTCCATCGCCCAGGCCGCCGGCGAAGAACTCATCAAAAAGAGCGGACTGTAACAAGCGCTCTCTAAAACGTTTTGCAAAAAATTATCCGGATGAATCGACGCCCTACTTGCGCCGGGGGAACGCCGCGACGATCGGCCGCACCGATTTGGCGAAAGTGACCGGCACGTTGTTGAAGTGATCGCCGATGTAGTTGGCGATATCGAGCTTGTGCGGATTGGCCAGGTAATCCCAGTCCTCGGGCACCGGGCCCCATTCCTCGACCGACAGGTATTCTTCGGCGGTGATCGGCTTGCCTTGGGTGAACATGCCGAGGAAGCCCACGCCCTTGACGATCTTCTGGAATTTTTCGAACAGCGCCATCTGCGACGGGTAGGCCTCGAACTGGCGCATCTTGTTGGCCTTCTCCAGGTCGTTGAGGTGATAGCGCCAGCGCAGGCCGCGGTAGAACGGGTTGAAGCGCAACGCGACCAGCACGGTGTACTCGTACATCGGCACGTGGATGAACGGCACGACCTGCCCGCTGTCGTGCTCGTAGTCGTCGACGGCCAGCCGCGTGAAATAATGCGTCAGGTCGTGTTCGGGGTTGCCGCCCTGGTAGGCGCAGGTGAACACCGCCTGCGGTTTGTAGTCGAAAATATATTCGCGAATGCGATCGTACATCGTCTGGAAGAACGGCTTGAGCCAGGTCGCCGAACGATGGTTGAGCGTCACGTACATCAGCCGCCGGTAGATTTCCACCTCGGAGAAATCCAGGCAGTGCGTGCGCTCGGCCGCAACGCCCACCGCCGCCGCGCTGTCGATCGCCTCGGCCATGCGGATGCGGCCGTAGGGATACGGGCTGAGGTCGGTGAGGAAATACAGGCCGTCGCCGTTGGTCACCCACAGGATGCCCATGCGCTCGGCGCTGCGCGACAGCACGCCGGAGAAGGTGCATTCGTCGTCCTGGTGCGCGACCACGGTCAGCGGGCGCTCCATTTCGTCGAGCGCGGCGAGAAAATCTTCCAGGCGGTAATACGGCAAAGACATGTCGTTCTCCCTTGGTGTCGGTCCGCGAAATTGTAGGGAGCCGGGCGCTTTTTGGCAAGCAGGGGCCTTGTGCTACAGTGAGGCGAACTTGCACGAGGGATGCCGATGCGGCGATTCGTTCGATATTTTGTGATTGGTTTGGCGTTGTTGTGGGCGGCGTGGCCCGCGCCCGCGGCGGAGGAGGCCGACGCGCCGCCGACCGTCGCGACGCCGATTTTGTTGCCGGGCGAAATGCCGCCGGCGTGCCGCGAACACGCGCTGGCGCGGCACAAGCAATTCGCGCTGGCCGATCAGGTCGCGGAGAAAAGTCCGAACGTGGTGTTTATCGGCGACTCGCTGGTCGAGGGTTGGCGGCCGCTGCCGCGTCTGGCGAACGGGCGGACGGCGGACAATCGCGGCGTAGCCTGCGACACGATCAATGGCGTGCACGAACGTCTGGTGCGCGACGTCATCGCCCGCAAACCGCGGGTCGCGGTGATCCTGGTGGGCATCAACGACATGTTTCTCGTCCATCGGCTGGCGAGCTGGAACCGCGCCGATTACGTGGCGCTCAACGTCACCGCCGTCGCGTTGCGCCTGCAAAGCCACGGCATCCAGCCGCTGGTCGTTTCGCTGCTGCCCGTGCGCAATCCGCTGCCCGGCATGAGCGTCGCGGCGAGCAACGAACTGCTGCGCGATCTGAATACAAACCTGCGCCGGCATTGCGCGAAGCTGGGCGTCGAGTTTCTCGACGTGCAACGCGCGCTGGGCGACGGCTCGCGCGGCTTGCAGGAAAATTACACCACCGACGGCCTGCACCTGTCGCCCGAGGCGTATCGTCTGCTGAACACGATCGTCGAAAAGCAGTTGCGGCGGATGCTGGATTAGAAGTTACGTTTTTTCATCTTTCGAATTGCATACTGCGATCATTTTCCTTGCCGCCGCAAAGAAAACAACCTGTTTCCGTGAAATTAAAAATTTTTATAAATAGATTGCTCTAGTCGTCCAGCGCCAGGAACAGCGGATTGTCCGGCGGCGCGAACTTGCGCACGGCGGCGCGGAAATCCTCGGATCGGTGAATCGGCGCCTGCAGCCAGATGGTCGGCCGGCCGGCCGCGGCGGGAACCAA
>CALBTQ010000449.1 GCA_937967875.1 uncultured Pseudomonadota bacterium | reverse complement strand
CGACCCCCGAGATCTACACTCTTTCCCTACACGACGCTCTTCCGATCTCGGGGCGTGGGAAATAAAAAGCGTATGCAGCCACAATTACGGAACCGAAAACATCAAAACGCTGGCGTTGGCGGTGGACGCCCAAAACGCTCCATACATTGCGTATGAGGTCGATACCGCCGTCGGTTATCCGGTTCTGGCGCGCTACGCCAATTATATGTTTGCGACCCTGAGCAATGCGGGACAATGGACGGCCGACCGCTTGGGGCAGGAATATTTTGTTGATTATAACCACTCCGCCGCTGTCGCCTTGCGCCTGGACGAGAACAACCGGGCGCACATCGCTTTCAGTTTGGAGTTGTTGGAGCGTTCGCTGATCAAAACATTCACCAACGCCTCCGGCAATTGGCAGGCGCAGGTGCTCAAGCAAAACGAGCAGGACCGCCTGGTCAATGTATCGCTGGCGTTGGACAACGCCGGCAACGATCTCATTGCGGCGTTGCAGTACGATTCCTGCAGCCTGTTGCTGTGGACGAACGCGAAGAACGGTTGGACCGAAACGGTCGTTCACGAAGACAGCGTCGCCGGCAACGGGGCGACGATCGCCGTCGGCGAAACCGGCGTGCATCTGGCGTATGCCGATGATAAAAGCGGGAACGTGCGTTACGCGAACAAGGCCGGCGGTCAATGGCTGCGCGAGACGGTGGATCGACAAAACGCCGCATTCTCGACGGATCATACGAATCGCAACACGGTGGCGCTGACCGGCGCGGGCCAAGCGCGGCTGGCGTATCTGTCCTTCGACGACGAGGGAACGGCCTGGGTGGAATATGCCGCCCACAACGATGGTTGGTCGAGCGAGACGGTCGAAATGGTGGCGGAAGGACAAAACGCGGACCTGGTTATCGACGGCGAGGATCAGCCGCACATCGTCTATGACGACGCCCAGGTTCATTACGCCGGGCGCAATGGCGACGGGTGGGAAACGACCATGGTTTCCGGTTCGAACGGGCACGATTCCCCGGGGCAGACGTTGGCGACGGCTGTCGATGCGGACGGCGCCATGCATGCGGTGTTCAGCGTGCGTAGAAGCCTCGATACGGTATTGACTTACGCCACCGATGCTTCCGGCGAATGGGTGGCGGCGGAAATTCCCGATTCGTACTTAAAAACGGGAACGGAAGTGGATCTGGCCGTCGACGCCAACGGCGCGGCGCACGTGGTCTTTTATGAGGAAGGCGGCGTGGTCATGCCGAGCTACGCCACCAACGCCGAAGGCGATTGGACGATCGAATATATCAACCTCGCGATAGGGTTGCATTATTGCTATGACAAATATCCACCGCTGGCGCTGACGTTGAAGCAAGACGGCGCCCCGGTGTTGGTGTATGCGTTGAATTACAATTTGGATGCCGGCGACAGCATTTTGCGTTACACGATCAGGATCGACGGCATGTGGCGCGATGTGGCGTTGGACCGCGCGCCGACCAAGGAATATTACAAGCATCTGGACGTGGCGCTGGACGACGAGGGAATGGTGCACGTGGTATATCATGCCGCACAGTCCGTCTGGCACGCGTGGTTCCCCGAGGATTACGAGCCGTAAGACGGCGAAGCGAACGTTGGCGAAACGCAGAGGAGAAGACCATGACGGGTAGAGCCAAGTTGTTGTTCGTGTTGACGGCGTTGAGTCTGGTGCTGATCGGGCAGGCGGTGTTGGCGACCAGCGTAAAGCGCGTGACGGTGAATTGCCCCATTTGCGGTCGCGAGATCGAAGCGGAGGAACTCGTTTCGACCAACAACCTCGGCGGCCAGGACACCGATTTTCTCACGCGGGCGGGCGGACAAAACCCGATCATGATCATTGCGATCACCTGCCCTCAGTGCCTGTATTCGGGGTATCTCGGCGATTTCCGGGAACCGGCGAGCGAGGAGTTCAAAGCGAAGTTCGCCGCGGCGAAACTGCGGCCGCTCGACTCGATCGAAAAGCCGTGGGTGCGCCACGACCTGATCGCCCAGGTGATGAAACTCAAAGACGCGCCGGCGGGCAAACTGGCCGACCAGTATTTGAAGGTGAGTTGGGCGGCGCGGCTGGCGGACAATCCGTTCGAGATATTGTATCAAAGACTATCGAAAAGCGAAGACGAATGGGTGAGCGTCCATTACAAAGAGCTGGAAAATTTCGAACGCGATAAAAATCCGGCGGAACGCGAAGTGGACGACGCGCGGGCCGTGCTGACCGGCGTCGACGCGGCGCCGGCGGAACAGCGTTATGTGATGGTGCTGTACGCGCTGCGGAAATTGCGCGACCACGGCGAGAACGAATTGGTCGCGCAGGCAATGCCCCTGTTGCAGCCGCACCTGGACGCCGACGACTGGTCGCTGCTGGCGGTGCGGGTGAACGCTTCGGCGGAGATTGAGAGGCGGGCGCAGCGCAAAGCGTTGGTTTACTACACGCAAGCCTCGCAGAGCGTCGAAACGAGCGCGGACGCGCGGATCGTCCACATCTACTTGTGCGGCGAGTTACAGCGGCGGCTGGGCCATTACGAACAGGCGCGCGCGTTTTTTCAGAAGGCGCTCACCTACGAAAACAAACCCGCGTGGCTGGACGCACTCGTCGCCCGCCAGTTGACGTTGTTTCCGGCCGGGCAGTGAAACTCAGATCGAGGTCAGCGGCAGCGAGTTGAAATCGTCGGGCGTGTTGACGTTGATGAAGCTGCGCAACGCGGGATCGTAGCGGCGCAACTCGGCCTCGGGGATCCGCGCGGTTTCGATGTGATCATCCAACAATTGAATACGCATATCGCCGGCGGCGACGATGGCCTCGATCGCCGGGCGGCACTTTTGGTTGTAGAGCGCGAACAGCGGCTCGAGGCCCTTGGCCGTCTGCGGCACCACCCAATCGGCGCCGGGCGCGACTTCGAGAAGAAAGCGAATCAACCGTTCCTGCGGAAAGGGAATGTCGCAGGCGACGGCGAAGATGCGGTCGGTCGTCGCGGCGGTCAGGCCGGCGTGCAGGCCGACGATCGAACCGCCGCTGGGCAGCACGTCGGGCACGACCGGCACTGGCGCCTGCGGATAGCGCGCCGGATCGCCGCCGGCCACCAGCACGTGCGCGAACAGGCGCTGCATGTTGGCGACCTGCCGTTCCAGCAGCGTGTGTCCCTGATAGCGAATGAGCGCCTTGTCGGTGCCCATCCGCTTGCTGCGACCGCCGGCCAGCACGACGGCGGTGACGTCCTGAATCTTCTCCACCTGCACCCCCATTGGCGCGGCATCTTAGCAGACCCGGGACCGTTCCGGCCAGAGCGGCCGGACAATATTCGCGAGGGGGTGTAAAAATCCGAAGTGGCGGTGTTTAAATAAGCAAGGAGGCGGGAATGCGCACACTGTTTTTATTATTATTGGTTTTTCCATTGGTGGTCGTTGCCTGCGGCGACGACGATGACGACGATGACGATTCGTCGCCCGACGACGACGACGCCGACGATGACGACGCCGCCGACGACGATACGCTCGACGACGACACGACCGACGACGACACCGGCGACGACGATCTGGAGCCGCGCTCGTTCGCGCTGTCGGCCGCGCCGTATCAATACGAGTTCGGCCCGTGGTCGATCGGCGACACCTTCGACGTGACCGGATTCGAGGGGCGGATCGATCTGCTGTCGGTGCATCAGGATTTCTTCGGCCTGCCGTGGACCGAGTTCGCCGCCGGCGAGGACCCGCCCGCGTCCTGGGCGGCGGTGATGGGCGAGATTCGCGCCATGGCCCAGACGCTGGGCGTCGAGGTGTTTTTGAGCGTGACGCCGCTGTCGGGCATGCGCGACGGCCTGGCGCCGCTGGCGCGCGAAGAGGGCGGCGAGCTGGTCGTCGACGAGGATTGGAATCCCGGTTGTTTCGATTTCGACGCATCGCCCGGCGCGGCGGAGATCCGCACGGCCTATCGCAACTATGTGCGGTGGATGATCGACTTCTTCGAGCCGCCGTACGTGAACCACGGCATTGAAATGAACATGTACGACCTGAGCTGCCCCGAGCAGTACGACTCGCTGATCGGTCTGGTCAACGAGGTGTACGAGCAGGAAAAATTTATCGCGCCCGAGCGGGTGATCTTCCCCAGCTTCACCATCGACCACCTGTGGGGTTTCGAGGACAACGGCGATTGCGATTTCGGCGAACGGCGTAGCCTGGAAGAGGCGCTGGCGCGCAACGCGTCGATCGAGCGCGACCGGATCGGCATCAGCAACTACCCGCTGTGGCTGATCGATTACGCGCCCGGCGGCTTGCCTGACGATTATTATTCGGCCGTCACCGAGCTGACCGGCGAGACGGTCGTTTTCGCCGAAATCGGCGTGAGCTCGCAGAGCGTCGTGATGCCGTATCCGACGCTGGCCGATCCGTGTTTCGAACTGCTGCCCTCGGACGAGACGACCCAGGCCGCGTTCATGCAGGAGCTGTTCGTCCAGGCGGACGAATTGGGCTCGGATCTATTGTGCTGGTGGTCGCTGCGCGATTTTCTGACCGCCGACGTGCTGGACAATTGCCCCTGCCAGGCGCCGGGATTGTGGTGCACGTTGTACGAGGCGGTGTATGACATCGGCTTGCTGGGCGCGTGGCTGATGTGGGGATCGATGGGGATCGTCGATTACGATCAGAACGCCAAAGCGTCGCTGGACGTGTGGGACCGGTGGTTGGCGCGGCCGATCGAGTAGCGCGTTAAACCTGCACGGCGACCTGGGTGCGCGGCGACATGCGTGAGATTTGGCCGGCGCGGCTTTCCAAGATGCCCGTTTTGGGATCGATCACGCGCAGCAGCGGCCCGAGGTTGTTGGCGCCCTTGAGCACTTCGCGCACGTAATCGCCGGGGCTGCATTCGTGCAGGCGCTTTTTCACCGTTTCCTCGAAGGCGCCGCTCTGCGGTTTTTTCCCCTCCGAGCGTCCGCGGTCAATGCGGTCCAACAGGCTGCTTTCGACGACTTTGTTTCTCCAGGTTTCGCGACCCATATAAAGTTCCCCCTTTGCTTTCTTATACAACAAAAAATATAAACGTGAATAGGGTCCGGCGACGATTCTCCGGCTGCGGAAAGTTATTGGAGCAAAGTTCGCCGGTCGGATTGAAGATAAAAACCTGTTGACATTGATACCCGTCTTTTCTATGGTTTTGCTATATCTTGACCGATACAATGTTCGCTAGCGCCAAACATTGTAAAGGTTTAAGTATCATCCTGTTGGATTTCTTGTTGTTTGAAAGAGAAATACGTGGAAACGCCGGCGTTTGTCGCCGGTAAGAATAGACAATGTCGGATTTCGCCATGGCCGCTAAGGGTGGGTTGGCGGAGAAAGGTAACCGCCGCCCATTCGGCGGGAACCCGATAGATCAACCAGGTGTCAACTTTTGTAGGTGAACGATTTCGAATCATTCAACTTCGGAATTTTGACTGTGGCAGGTTGAAATCCACTTTGTGAACCTTTTATCAACGGAGGTTTCAAGTATGAAAAAGGCTATCATCATTCTGACCGCCATTTGCTTCTTGCTCAGCAGCTTTGCGCTGATCGGCTGCGGCAAAAAAGAAGAGCCGGCTCCGGTGCAGGTCGCGCCGAAACCCGCTCCGAAACCGGCCGAGCCGGTTGCCGTGAAACCGGTTGAACCGGAGAAACCGGCCCCGGTCGCCCCGGATAAAGTCGAAATGAAGAAGAAGCCGAAGTCCGAGAAAAAACCGGTGAAGGCCGGCGGTCTGAAGAAGAAGAAGTAAGCAATTCATGATTCCATGAAATTGGGGCATCCCTGCGAAGGGGTGCCCTAATTTTTTGGGGGCGCGCGTGCTGCACGAATTGGACGTCACGCTTTTTCGGCTCATCAACGGCCGTTGGACCTGCCGCCCGGGCGATTGGCTGGCCGTGGCGCTGGACAAACCCTGGTGGCTGTGGCTGCCGTTGGGCGCGTTGGCGTTGTACCTGCTGATCAAGGGCGATCGCCGGGCGCGGCTGTTCGTGGCGACGGCGCTGCTGGCGGTGGCGGCGACCGACATCTTTTGTGCGCAGGCGCTCAAACCGTGGATCGCGCGCATCCGGCCGTGCGTGGCGCTCGAGGGCGTGCGGGCGCTGGTCGGGGTGAAACGCAGTTGGTCGATGCCCTCGAACCACGCGGCGAACATGGCGGCGTTCGCGTTCGTCGTCGGCATGTATTACCGCAAATGGCTGGCGCCGGCGGCGGCGATCGCGGTTGTCGTCGCTTGGAGCCGGGTGTACGTCGGCGTGCATTATCCGCTGGACGTGCTGGTCGGCGCAGCGGTGGGTTGCGGCGTGGCGCTGCCGGCCTGGTTGGTTACGCAGCAGGCGGTCGGTCTGTGGACGGAAAAGAAAAAGGGGCGATTGTCAGAGAAGCAATGATGGATGATATGACGGTTGTTGCCCGTCCCGGGGCGAAGGCAAAGGCGACATTGGTCTCCCTCGGATTCCTGTTGATACTGACCGCAGTGTGCTACGGCTTTTATTCCACGGAAATGGGAGGATACTCCGACGATCTGTCCACCGGAATCATGGATCGCGAACAGGGGATCGTCAAATTATTCACCTGGGAAGTCTTCGAGCATCATCCGCGACCGATTCAATGGCTGATTCTCGCGCCTTTTTATCATCTGTTGTTCGATAACTGGGCGGCGATGCACGCGGTCTGCCTCTTGGCGCATTTGCTGAGTGTTTTTCTTTTCGGTTTGCTGCTGTTGCGCTGGACCCGTTCCTCGCTGGGTACGCTTTTCGGTACGATGTTGCCGGCCCTGCACCCGGGCATCAATATCCTGGTCTATTGGCCGAACAATCTCGGCAAACTGATGGCGACGGTTTTCATTACCGCGTCGCTGTTGTCGATCACCTCGTTTGCAGAGAAAAAGCGCGGATTGCATCTTTTCCTTTCGGTGTTTTTTTTCTTTCTGGCCGCCGGATGCGTCGAACAGGTGTTCGTTTTTGCGCCGGTATACGGCGCCGTTTATTACCTGGAGCGCCGGGAGATCAAACGATCCCTGACGGTCATGATCCCCTTCATGCTGGTTGTCGCGGCGTATCTGGCCTTGGCGAATTTCACGAGGTTGAGTCTGGTCAGCCGGTATGAATTGAATGTTGCGACCGATTTCACGCGACGGCTGCTCGATACCTGGCGTCGATCCTTCGGCATTCTGTTTTTGGGATTGAACGGCGGCGAATATGTTCAGTTGGCCAAGAACGGATTTCGCGAACTGTTGCACAAACCGGTTTTATCGATCGCCGGTTTGTCGGCGTGGTTTTTGTTGGGCTGGAGTGCGTTTGTCGCCGGAAGGCGCGAAGCGAAGACCGCCCCTCCGCAAAACGGCAAGGAACGCAACCTGTGGCTCATGGCCGTCGGCTTGTTCATTTTCATCGCGGGCGTGACGCCGTTCGCTCTGCGCGGCGAGTCGCTGGTCATCCATTACCGGCACATGGTTCATCCGCTGACGGGAATCGCCATTTTCCTTGCGGCGGCGATCGCCGCGGTTGCCGGGGAAAAGGTCGACGCGGTCAAATCGATCGCGGTGACGGCCTTGATCGTTACGGTGGCCGCCCTGGCAGGAACGGCGACGATCGGAGAAGGCCGGCAGTACAAAAAAAGTTGGGAGTATCAAACGCAGGTCGCCGGGGACCTTTCCGGCTGCCTGCCCGACGTCGTCGGGGAAGACGCGGCCATCTATGTCGAAGGATTGCAAAGCCACTTCGGCCGCGTCAGCACCTTCGTCGACGAATGGTCGTTGAACAATCTGCTCAAGACGCGTTACCCCGCACAATTCGGCAATTGGAAGGGCATTTCGACGATCACCCGAGGCGTGGAAGAGCGCTTGAACGGCGATATGAACAACGTCTATTCGTTTGTGTTCACCCCCGACGGGCTGAAGGTGCGCGGCTCGGTGCTTTTCTACGAGGAAGATAATCCGGTCAGAGAAGTTGAACTGACGACCGCGGCGCAAACCCATTGTGCGATGGCGGAGCCGCTGCGGATCCATACCGTCGAACGCTCTCCGCTGATCGCCTTCGGCGAAAGTCTGGCCTTGATGAGAACGAGGACCGTCGTGCGGGAACCGGGATTTATCGACTCGATCGGGTTTGTTTTCCGCTTGGCGGAACAGGCGCCCGCGGGGGATTTCCCGTGCTCTTTCCACTTGGAAATCTACAAAGAGGGCCGGATTTTCCATAAAGAGGCGTTTGCATTGGATAAGGGCGAGCGAATCGTGGGGAAAGGAATTTCTTTTCTTTTGCGGCAGGCGGACAAAAACATCAAGGTTCGCATTGCGTTGGAAAACAATAAAAGAGATCGGTTGAGGCCCAATTCTCCCTATCCCTTAAAGCGCGAAGATTCATGGGTCGTTTTGGATTTGTTTTCGCTGCCTTGATCCGGTGGAGGGGTCGATCCGGAAGGCGGCAATTTTCCTTTAAATCACTCAAATGTAAAAAAACAAACGGTAAATCCGAAGGATTTTATTTTGCCGGGACTTGTGGATAAGTTGTGCACAAATGCGCAACATGGCCCGGGACAAGCGTTTTTTCAATTTGAGTGAGAATTTTTCTCAATTGTCTTTTCAATTGGCGGTCGTCGACGGTCAATAACTTTTATAACCTATTAATATCAAAGGGATTATCTTTTTGTTAGTCGTCGCAATACGGCGATTTCCACGGTTTTTAGGGGGTAATTGCATCTTGCATTTGGCCGCGCTTCGGAGTTTGATGATGATCGTTTATGTTTTCCACAGACTTATCCACAGGAGGGCTCGACGCTGACGGTTGCGAACGTTGCCATCCCCGGGCGCGGAGCCGATTCGTGCCGATAAATTCGCCCCGTGTATCGCTGCGGTGGCAGGGGCCGGCGTACCTGTTGCTGGCGGTCAGCGCCGTGCTGGCGATCTACCTGCCCAGCCTCGATCTGCTGTTGTTCGCCGACGATTACATCGCCTGGAGCAAGGTGCTCTCGACGATCAAGCAACCCTGGTGGCGACTGTTCGGCCACAATTACAACCCGGAGTTTTATCGGCCCTTCGAGCATTTGTTGATCCGTTTCAACGTGTGGCTCACCGGTTTCAATCCCATCCCCTATCGCGTGGCGACGATCCTGGCTCACCTGTTGATGGTTGTGGCCGTGTACTGGTTCGCGCGGCGGTTCCGCTTCGGGTTCCGTTCGGCGTTCGCCGCGGCGCTGTATTTCGGCCTGAGCCATACCAATGCGATGGCGGTGCTGTCCAACGATGCGGCCAACCAGATCTACTCCACGTTGTTCGGAATGATCGCCCTGGGCTTGCTGCTGCGCAAGGAGGACGACCGGCCGCTGGGGCAGCCGGCGGCGATCGCCGGCGCGTTGTTGCTGATGGGTGCACTGTTGTGGAAGGACTCGGGCATCAGCTACGTGCCGGCGCTGGTTTTTCTGATAGGCGACGAGGTGCGGCGGTACGGGCGCGGCGAGCGATTGCGCGCGCTGGTGCGGCTGTGCTGGCCGTTCGCGGCCGTGTTGATCGTCTATTTCGCGCTACGCTTCAACGCGGGCGTGAGCGGGCCGGGCTGGGGCAAGGCGGGGCGCTATGACCTGTGGCCGGGCCTGAACGTGATCGTGAACACGATGCTTTTCCTGCTGGGTTTATTTACGCCGGTCGGCAGCAGCGTGATCGTGTTGCGGATGAACGATGCCGCTTTTCTGACCGTTTGGGGAGCGTCGCTGCTGGTGACCGCCGCGGTGTTCGGGATCGGGGCTTATTGGCGCTGGCGCAACCAGGAGCAGGGGCGGCGGCAGGTTGTCTTGTTGCTGGCGCTGATGTTCGCGGTGATGTTGCCCGACGTGTTGATGGCGAAAATCAGCGAATTGTACGTCTACAAGCCGAACGTCTTTTTTGCAATTCTGCTGGGCGCGGGGCTGATCGGCGTGTTCCACATTTTGTGGGATCGGAAAAAGCCCATACTTTTCGCTGCGTTGTTGATCTTCTCGGCTGTGATGATTTTTTCGAATTGCTATTCGGTCCAGCACAAAATGCACCGCCTGCGCGACAACGGCCTGTTGACCGAACGCCTGGTCGACGAAATAAAACAACAAATGCCCGAACTGGCTTCGCGCAAGATTCTGGCGGTCAATCGCAGCCGGGGACCGGCGCCGCTGTACTCGATCTACTACATGGAAGGGGTGTATGTGTTGGGCGGCGCGAAGGTTTTCGAATACATCTATGGGCAAAAACTTGAAGAATTCCGGTATTACAAATTCGAGGAACTCGACCGCGGCCTGCGGGAGATTCCGGGGCGGAAGGTGATCATTCTTTTCCGGCGCAACCATATCCACCTGGCGGTGGTCGATGGAGAAAAAAATCCGTTTACCTCCATGGCTCCCTGACCGAAAAGTGGGATCGAAGCAAGAAATTTACGTTTGAAATTGGCCCATACTTCTAATATTTATTTTGAACAAATGTTCAATAAGTGCTGGAAAATCAAAAAGTTCTTTAGCTTCATCAAAAATGGCCGATACCACAACCAGGGGTAAGAACTGAGCAGGCCAAGGTAGGTAAATTGGAATGAAAACACTCTATATTCGCAGCTTGATCACCATGTTGTTGGTGTTCGGATTATTGATCGGATCGATTGTCTATTTCTCCACTTCCGACGACCGGCCGCAACTGGAAGCGGACACGCATCAGTTGCCGGAAACGGTCATGTCCCAGGTCGAACCGGACCTGGTCTGCCTCAGCGACGTCTTGACCACCTAGTCTAATCCTTTGACACTCAGCCTCAAACTTTGCTATGAACTATAGCGACGTTTGTTCTTTGCCAGAAAATGATTTTCCAAGATCTTGAATCCTACTAAGGGAGGTTTAGTATGAATCGAACCATGCGTTTTATTTCGTTGCTGACGGTCGTGCTGGCGATGTTCTGGCTGGCCGGCTGCGAAGAGGCGGCGGAAGATGCGCTCGAAGAAGCGACCGGATACGATTGGGAGTTGAGCGAAGACGAATTCGAGGACATCTCGGGCGTGGATACGCCGGGCAACTGGTACTTCCTGTTTGCGGTGGATTTGGGCGAGGATGAAGTGGAAGCCATCGACCAGACCTTCTCGGTCGACGTCTCCATGTTAGAAGATGTACTCGACCTGGACGAGATCGAATACCAGGTGGTGTTCGCCAAGGCCGAATCGCTGCCCAACGGCGCGGGCAACGGCCTGCGTTACGCCAATAAGCTCTTGCTCGACGACGGCAAGATCAAGCTGGACGGCGAGACGCTGGAAAAGCTGGGCCCGTCGATCGGTTCGTCCGGCGCGGGCTGGTACGCCGCGTACTTCAGCGGCAAGCCGGTCGGCTACATCACCGGTTCGGTCACCGACTGCGACGGCAGCACGCCGTCGGCTGACGACATCCTGGTGACCGCTTCCGACGGTCCGTTCTTCACCTTCGCGGTCGACGGCTCCTGGGCGCTGCCCAGCCTCGACGACAAACCCGCGATGGTCAACTTCGACGCCGGCGACTGCGCCGGTTCCGACGCCGGTCCGGTGACCGACACGGAAGAGGAAGAGAACCCGAAGGATCCGGGCAGCGAGCCGCCCAACGATCCGTTCGGCAGCGACGACACCAACGTGGTGGCCGTGGGTGAAACCGACCTGGCGGACGATCAGCCGGGCAACGGCACCACCGGCAACGGCGAACGCTTCGAGTTCGACGACGCGATCGGCAACTGGGGCAACACCGGCGACTGCTTCACGATCGTCAACGACGATCCGGACGCCTACGGCGAATTGTTCCCGGGCGGCACCGACGCGACCGGCAGCTTCGCCTACATCTCGACCGGCAGCCCGACCGGCAGCGTGCAGGCCTGCACCGTGATGCGGACCTTCAACGTTTCCGGCTACAGCGAAGTGGCCGTCGGCTACGACT
Organism: uncultured Pseudomonadota bacterium; assembly: GCA_937967875.1. Taxonomy (GTDB): domain Bacteria; phylum Lernaellota; class Lernaellaia; order Lernaellales; family Lernaellaceae; genus CALBTQ01. The sequence continues at coordinate 752 of CALBTQ010000449.1, read as the reverse complement.
TCCTGAGCCAGGAATACGCCGAGTGGGTCGGCTCGCCCTACAACGACATCTTCACCATGCAGGTCCAGGGCGACACCGGTTACATCGTGCACCGCACGATCAACGGCGAGAACAACTGGGAAGACCTGACCAACACCGACATCGGCTTCATCGGCACGAGCCCCGACGCGCAGTACAACACCCCGGCCAACCAGTTGGACGGCCACCTGGTGTGGGAAGGCGGCAGCTCGCCCCGCGGTGAAGACGACGATCTGAACGTGACCGGCTCCGAAGCCGTGTACGCTCTGCCCGAAGGCGCGACCACGATCACCATCCTGATGACCATCAGCGACGTGGCCGACGCGATTTACGACTCGGTGGCGGCGATCGACTACATCGAATTCCGCTAGACCGTAATCCTGTGAGTGAAAAGCCCGGGGCCCACGCCTCGGGCTTTTTTTTCGGCAGCCCTCACCCCCGACCCCTCTCCCACGGGGCGAGGGGAGATCGGGCAGTCCACCCTCTCCTTGGGGAGAGGGTCGGGCGTCAGCCCGGGGTGAGGGAGAAAAGAAAAAATGCCGGCAGCATCCGGGGCCCACGCCTCGGGCTTTTTTTTATGTGCGGATGAAAGGTCGGGAGGAGTATTTTCGATTCTGGATTCCGGCTCGGGGGCCCGAATGACGGAGAGAGTTGCATTGTTTTTGAAAAGGTCGGGAAAGGTATCGGCTGGTCCTGGATGCCCGCCTGCGCGGGCATGACGGACATACGCGCGC
>CALBTQ010000448.1 GCA_937967875.1 uncultured Pseudomonadota bacterium | reverse complement strand
ACCGAGATCTACACTCTTTCCCTACACGACGCTCTTCCGATCTCGCCAGGCCGACCGCCTCGCCGTGGTCGGCAAGCTGGCCGCCGGCATCGCCCACGAAATCCGCAATCCGCTGGCCAGCATCTCCGGCTCGATCCAGGTGCTGCAAAACGAACTGCAGCTCGACGACATCCACTCGCACTTGATGGACATCGTCGTACGCGAAACCGACCGCCTTAATAAATTGCTGACCGATTTTCTCGTCTACGCCCGTCCCGATAAACGGGCTGAAAAGCTCGACGATCTCTCCGCCGTGCTCGAAGAACAACTGGGCATGGTCGCCAACGACCCCAAATGCCACGAAGGCATTAAAATCGAGAAAGCGCTCCAAACCGGACTTATTTGCCGCTTCGACCGCGATCAAATCCGTCAACTGTTTCTCAATCTATTGATGAACGCCATCCACGCCATGGCCGACCGCAAGGGCACACTCTCGGTGACGACCAAAGAAAGCGAAGAATATCCAAGCTTTGTCGAGGTGCGCATCCAAGACGCCGGCGTTGGCATCGAGCCTGAGGACCTGCGCACCATCTTCGACCCCTTCTACACCACCAAGGAAGACGGCACCGGCCTGGGCTTGACCATTGCCCACCGGATAGTCGAAAATCATAGCGGAAAAATCCTCGTGGAATCAAAAATCGGCCAGGGAACCACGTTCACCGTGCTCTTGCCTGCCTGATTTGAACTGTTTTTCACAAGGGAGCGACAGGCGTCAAGGGGCTGTTTTAACAGTGTAACTAACTGAAAAATAACATTATATTCATCCTTGACACTCCTGGAGGTTGGTTCTAGTATGCAACTCCTTTCCATTCCGAAAGGAACACTATACCGCCACATCAAAGGGGGCGAACAAAATGATTGAAATCCGATTTCACGGACGCGGCGGTCAGGGAGCCGTGACCAGCGCCGAATTGCTGGCCCAGGCGGCGATTGCCGAGGGCAAGTATGCGCAAGCGTTCCCGAGCTTCGGCCCGGAACGCCGCGGGGCGCCGGTCCTGGCTTTCGCCAGAATCGACGAAGAACCCATTCGCTTGCGTACCCAGGTCTACGAACCGGACGTGTGCATCGTGCTGGACGAACCGTTGATGAACATCGTCGATGTCGAGTCGGGAATGGGCCCGGAGGGGATTGTCATCATCAATACCCACAAATCCATCGACGAACTCAAAACCCAGTACAAGCTCAATCCCAAACGCAAAATCGTCGCCGTCGACGCCACGAAAATCGCGCTGGAAGGGCTCGGCCGTCCCATCACCAACACCACCATGCTCGGCGCTTTGATCAAAGCCACCGCTTGCGTGCAGGTCGAAACGATGAAAGCCCCGCTGGACCACCGCTTCGGGCGCATCGCCGAAAAGAATTACAACGTGCTGCAACGGGCTTACCAGGAAGCCGTGACCGAGGAGTAATCATGAAAACGAAGCTCATGCCGGCTTGGACCGAATTGGAGCTGGGATGCGCCGTGGTCGAGCCCGGCACATCCCGTGAGTATAAAACCGGCGATTGGCGCAGCTTTTATCCCAAGACCGACGAGGATAAATGCATCGCCTGCGGCCTGTGCTGGATCTACTGCCCCGACGATTCCCGTCGCCTGGCGCCGCGTCAGCACAAAAATGAGAATCGACTGACCGATCATTACTACGATTTCAATTTCAACTACTGCAAAGGCTGCGGTATTTGCGCCGCCGAATGCCCGACCGGCGCCATCGTCATGGTCGAAGGAGGGCAGAAATGAAAAACCGCATGGAAGTAGGCAAGAATATCGGCATTGAAATTTCCATCGCCCAGGCGGAAGTCGTCGCCCAGTGCGACGTCGATGTCATTTCGGCCTATCCGATCACCCCGCAGACGCACATCGTCGAGCACCTGGCGGAAATCGTCAACGACGGCGATCTCGACGCCGCGTTTATCCCGGTCGAGTCCGAGCACTCCGCCATGAGCGCCTGCTGCGGCTCGTCGGCCGTCGGCGCGCGCACCTTCACGGCGACCTCCAGTCAGGGTTTGGCCCTGATGCACGAGATCCTTTACATCGCTAGCGGCCTGCGCCTGCCGATCGTCATGTCCTGCGTCAACCGTTCGCTCTCGGCTCCTATCTCCATCTGGGGCGACCAGGGCGACATCATGGCCGAACGCGACACCGGCTGGGTGCAGATCTTCACCGAAACCGGTCAGGAAGTGATCGACCAGACGATCTGCTCGTTCAAGATCGCCGAAGATCCCCGCGTCATGCTGCCGACCATCGTGAACATGGACGGCTTCCAGATGAGCCACGTCATCGAACCCATGAAGTTCTATGACACGAAAAAGATCCAGGATTTCCTCGGCATCTATCAGCCGCCGTTACGTCTGGATCCGGCCAATCCGATCATGATGGGACCGGTCGGCATCCCGGAAATCTACACCGAAGCGAAAATGGCCCACGAGGTCGCCCTGGTCAACAGCCAGGCCGTCATCGAGGAAGTCTGGGAGAAATTCGCCGCGGAGTTCGGCAACAAGTACAACGCCATCGAGCATTACAAAACCGACGACGCCGACTACGTGCTCGTCACCGTCGGCAGCTACGGCCAGAACGCCTCGGTGGCCATCGACAAACTGCGCGAAAAGGGCGTCAAAGCCGGCCAGATCAAACTGCGCCTCTGGCGGCCCTTCCCGCACTCGCTGATTCAGGAAGCGCTCGAATCGCGCAAAGGCGTGTTCGTCTTCGACCGCTGCCTGAGCGTGGCCGGCCCCGGCGGCCCCATCGCCAGCGAAATCAAAACCAGCCTGTACAACCTGAAAAAACGCCCGGTCGTCGTCAGCTACATCGGCGGTTTATCCGGTCGCGACTTCACGGTCAAACAGTTTGTCGACATCTTTGAAAAGGGCATCGGCTACGTCCAGAAAGACGAAGCGCCGATCTACGAAATGGTGGGGGTGCGCGAATGAATGAAATAGGCTACGGCGTTTTCTCGTCCCGGTTGTTGCCGAAGGATGAACTGTTCGCGCAGGGCCATCGCGCTTGCCAGGGCTGCATTCCAGCCGTCATGCTGCGCCAGATCACCAAGGCCACCGGCCGCAATCTGATCGTCTGCAACGCCACCGGCTGCATGGAAATCATTGCCAGTCCCTATCCTTTCAACGCCTGGGAAGTGCCCTGGATTCACGTCGCCTTCGAAAACGCGGCGGCCGTCGCTTCCGGCGTCGAGGCCGGCATCAAGTCGCTGCGCCGCAAAGGCCGTCACTACACCGACAGCGAAAAAATCTACGTCATGGCCATCGGCGGCGACGGCGGCACCTTCGACATCGGTCTGCAGGCGCTGTCGGGTGCGCTGGAACGCGGCCACGACATGTTCTATGTGTGCTACGACAACGAAGCCTACATGAACACCGGCATCCAGCGCAGTTCGGCCACGCCGCTGGGCGCTTCGACCACGACCAGCCCGGCCGGCAAGGAAATCCCCGGCCAGTTGACCTGGAAGAAGAACCTCGCCGAAATCGGCGTCGCCCACGGCGTGCCCTACGTGGCCACCGCCTGCCCGAGCTATCCCTTCGACCTGATGAAGAAGGTCAAGAAAGCCGCGCAGGTCAACGGACCGGCCTTGTTGCACATCTTCGCTCCCTGCCCCACCGGCTGGCGCTGCGATCCCAACTCGGGCATCAAGCTGGGCCGGCTGGCGGTGGAAAGCGGCCTCTTTCCGCTCTTCGAAGTGGAAAACGGCAAATACACCATCAGCTTCGACCCGGCCGAAATGCGTAAAACCAGCGAAGACCCGTTGCGCGAAATCGGCGGCTACCTCTTCCAGCAGGGGCGCTTCCGCCACCTGAAGAAAGAGGAAGAGCTGCTTGCGCAGATTCAGCAGCGTGTGCGCAATGAATGGGCCAAGCTCAAAGCGAAAGTGGAGATGTAACCATGGCGTTGGAAATCAACAAGATCGATCCGATCCTCGAAAAATACGGCTCGCAAAAAAGCGCCCTGATTCAAATCCTCATGGACATTCAGGCCGTCTTCAAATACCTGCCGCGTGAAGTGTTGGACTACGTCAGCGAAAAACTCAACGTGCCCATGTCCACCATTTACAACGTGGCCACCTTCTACAAGGCCTTCAGCCTCGAGCCCAAGGGCGAACATGTGTGTTCGGTTTGCATGGGCACCGCCTGCCATGTGCGCGGCGCGCCCGTCATTCTCGATTCCATCTCGCGCCGGCTCGACCTGCCGCCGGACAAAACGTCCGCCGACCGCAAGTGGACCCTGGAAACCGTCAACTGCCTCGGCAGTTGCGCCCTGGGCCCGCTGGTCGTCGTCGACGGCGTGTACCACGGCAAGGCGACCTCGGCCAAAATAGGCAAAGTCATCGATAAACTCACCAAGGATGAAGGATAGTGCGATGGAGAGGTTAACGAGCTTCGAGGCCCTGGGGCGGCTGCGCGATGAAATCAACGCCTCCCGCGATCCGAACAAGCCCTCGATCACCGTTTGCGCCGGCACCGGCTGCAAAGGGTGCGGGGCCGACGCGGTCGTGGCCGCGTTCAAACAGGAACTGGAAACCAAAGGCCTGAACGACAAAGTCGACTTTCGCGAAACCGGCTGCCACGGCTTCTGCGAGCGCGGCACGCTGGTCGTGATTCGGCCCAAGAAGATCTTCTATCAGATGGTCATGCCAGCCGACATTCCCGAGATCGTCGAGAAAACCGTGCTGGGCGACGAAATCATCGACCGTCTGTTGTACGTCGATCCCCAGACCGGTAAGAAAATCGAACATGAACACGATGTGCCCTTCTACAAAAATCAGAAGCGCATCATCTTCGGCAACAACGGCGTGATGGACCCGACCAAGATCGACGACTACATCGCCCTGGGCGGCTACGAGGGTCTGGCCAAGGCGCTCAGCGCCATGCAGCCCGAGCAGATCATCGACGAAGTCAAAAAGTCCAAGCTGCGCGGCCGTGGGGGCGGCGGGTTCCCCGCCGGTCGTAAGTGGGAAAGCTGCCGCAAGGCTCCGGGCACGCCCCGCTACGTGATCTGCAACGCCGACGAAGGCGATCCGGGCGCGTACATGGACCGCTCGCTGCTCGAAGGCAATCCGCACTCGGTGATCGAAGGCATGATCATCGGCGCGTACGCCATCGGCAGCAGCCAGGGTTACATCTACGTGCGCAACGAGTACCCGCTGGCCGTCGCCAACGCGCGCATCGCGCTGGATCAGGCGCGCGCCTACGGCCTGCTGGGCGACAACATTTTCGGCACCGACTTCTCGTTCGACATTCAGATCAACCGCGGCGGCGGCGCCTTCGTCTGCGGCGAATCCACCGCCTTGATGGCTTCGCTCGAAGGCCTGCCCGGCGAGCCGCGCGCCAAGTTCATCCACACCGTCGAACAGGGGTTGAACAACAAACCGACCAACCTCAACAACGTGGAAACCTGGGCCAACGTGCCGCTGATCGTCCGCGACGGCGCCGACGAATACCTCAAAATCGGCACCGAGGGCAGCCCGGGCACCAAGATCTTCTCGCTGGTCGGCAAGATCGCCAACACCGGTCTGGTCGAAGTGCCCATGGGCATCACGCTGCGCGAAATCGTCTACGACGTCGGCGGCGGCATCCCCAACGGCAAACGCTTCAAGGCCGTGCAGACCGGCGGCCCCTCCGGCGGCTGCATCCCCGAAGAATACCTCGACCTGCCCGTCGACTTCGACAAGCTCTCCGAAGTCGGCTCGATGATGGGCTCGGGCGGCATGATCGTCATGGACGAGGACACCTGCATGGTCGACATCGCCAAGTACTTCACCGCCTTCCTCGCCGATGAAAGCTGCGGCAAGTGCACGCCCTGCCGCGAAGGCGTCGCCCAGATGCGCGACGTCCTGCAGAAAATCTGCGACGGCCAGGGCGGCCCCGGCGACATCGAATTCATCGAGGAACTCGCCGAAACCATCTCCGCCGCCAGCCTGTGCGCCCTCGGCCAGACCGCGGCCAACCCCGTACTGACCACGATTCGCTTCTTCCGCGACGAGTACAAAACGCACATCGAAGAAAAACGCTGCCCCGCCGGCGTCTGCAAAGCGCTGATCACCTACCGCATCGTCGAAGACAAATGCACGGCCTGCGGCGCCTGCAAGCGCGTGTGCCCCTCCGCGGCGATCGAGGGCGAAAAGAAAGTCGTGCATAAAATTCTCGTCGACAAGTGCATCAAGTGCGGCGCCTGCATCGAGTCCTGCAAATTCGATGCTATCGTCAAGGAGTAAGAACGATGGCCGAGATGATCACCATTACCGTCAACGGCAAGGAAGTTACCGTCGCCAAAGACACGCCCCTGTTGGAAGCGTGCCGCCAGGCGCGGATCGACATCCCCACCATGTGCTACAACGAAAACGTCAAACCCTACGGCGTATGCCGCCTGTGCATCGTCGAGGTCGACGACGGTTGGCGCAAACGGATCGTGCCGTCCTGCGTCTACCCGGTGCGCAAGGCCGTCACCGTACAGACCGAAACCGACGAAATCCGTAAGTACCGCCGCATGTTGCTCAACCTGCAGCTCGCCCGCTGCCCCGAAGAACCCTTCGTGAAGCAGTTGGCCGCCAAGTACGGCATCACCGAACCCGATCCGCGGCTGCAGCGCGACAACAAAGATTGCATCCTCTGCGGCCTGTGCGTGCGCACCTGCTCCGATATCGTCGGCGTCAGCGCCATCGCCTTCCAGGGCCGCGGCGCCGAACGCATGGTCGTCACGCCCTTCGATCAGGAAAACCCGGTTTGCATCGCCTGCGGCGCCTGCGCCTTCGTCTGCCCCACGCAATGCATCGGTTTCAAAGACGAAAACGGCGAACGCGAACTCAAGCGCTGGCATCGAAAAACCAAGATGATCGCCTGTGAAAAATGCGGCGATTACTGGCTGCCCGAAGCCCTGCGCGACGTCTACGCCAAGAAAATGGGGTTGGATCCGGCGACGATGAACGTCTGCCCCAACTGCCGCTGATTTTCCGTACGAATCCGCACGCCCACTCGAACAATTAACCGAGTGGGCGTGTTGCTTTAAACCAATTTGTTTTATACAAATAGTCGGTTTATAATTGGGCTTTGGGGCAGGCCGTTCTAGGTCTGCTTTACCATTAACCTGGATTGCTCCGAAGGGACGGATCATGAAGACCAAACTAGCGTTTGCCCTCACCATCGCCATCGTTTTGGTAGTCACTACCGCCTTTGCCGGCACCCAGTGGGTTAAAATCGACGGACCGCTGTCCACCGAAATGACCCAGGTGGTGACGAAAACGAACAACGCACAGGAATTCTCATTCCGCGTGCACATCCCGCGCTTTGCCTTGCACGAATCGACCCTCAACGATCAGTTGTGGGATCTGCCCGATTTCCATGGCGCGGCTCGTCACTCCATGCCCGGTGAACCGGAAGTTCCGGTCTTCACTCGTTACATCGCCGTGCCCCAGGGCGCGACGGTCAACGTGAAAGTCGATGCGGGTAAAGTGAAAAAGTTGACCAACGTCAACTGCCAGCCCGCGCAGGCGCCGCCGCCGGAATGCTACGGCGAGCCCGAACCCGAATTTGAAATCGACGGCCAGATCTACAACAGCGACGATCTGTTCCCCGGCCGCCTTTACAGCGTCGAGGGACCCTTCGTGATGCGCGGTCTGCGGATGATCGCCCTGAACCTCTACCCGGTGCAGGTGCGGCCGCTCAGCGGCGAAGCGCTGGTGTACCCGGACCTGGACGTCAAGGTGACCTTCTCCGGCGGCAAGGGCGTGTTCCATTCCGAAAAACGCGCCAAGAGCTTCCAGGCGTTGTACGACCTGACCATGAACCGCGCCGCTTATTCGCAGGAGCCGCTGGCCATGCCGCGCGGTAAGAGTGAAAACGGCGCCGAGTACGTCATCATCTGCCCGCCGCTGATGGAAGAGGCCGCGCAGACCCTGGCCGATTGGAAAAATCTCCAGGGCTATGACACCGAGGTCTACACCACCGATGACACCGGCACCAGCGTGGCCGCGATCAAAGCCTGGGTGCAGGACGCTTACGACACCTGGGATCCCGCGCCTGAATTCGTGCTGCTGCTCGGCGACGCCGAGTACATCAGCCCGACCTACGACGGCACCGCTTCCGACCGGTATTACTTCACCGTCGACGGCGGCGACGAATGGGTCGACATTTACAGCGGCCGCATCAGCGTGGACACCCTCGCCGAGGCCAACCTGCGCATCCAGAACATCATCGATTACCAACGCGATCCGATTTACGACGAGACCTTCTACACCAACTCATATCACGCGGCGTACTTCCAGCATTACACCGGCGGCGAAGCCCAGCGGCGTTTCGCCCGCACCACGGAAGAAGCCTATCGCTGGTTCGACGAATACCTGCCCGACAGCCCGTTCACGCCGCACCGCATTTACTTCACCGAGTCCTATGTCAACCCGATGTACTGGAACCAGTCCACTTACCAGTGGACGCCGCTGTGGTGGACCTACGGCGATTATGAAATTCCCGACGACATCCAGAAACCGAACCTGGCCTGGGACGGCGACGCCGCCGACATCGCCGCGGCCGTCAACGGCGGCACCGCCCTGTTGACCCACCGCGACCACGGCGCCCCCACCGGGTGGAGCGAGCCGGCGTTCGAAGTCACCGACGTCGACGCCCTGACCAACGGCGACAAGCTGCCCTCGGTCTGGTCGATCAACTGCTCGACCGGCGAGTTCGACGACGAAACCAAGAAAGACGGCGGCAACAAGTCCATCTGCTTCACCGAGTCGTGGGAACGACACACCAACGGCGGCGCGATCGGCTTGATCGGCTCGACCCGCGTCTCCTACTCCGGTCGCAACGACCGCATGTTCTGGGGCTGGATGGATTCTCACTGGCCGACCTACGAGCCCGAGTGGCCGATCGACGGCGAAAACGATCCGGAATGGCGCATGGGCATCGTGCTCGAATACGGCAAGCTGTACATGAGCCATCACTACGAAGGCGATCCCTATCGCATGACCGCCATCGAGGAATTCCACTGGTTCGGCGATCCGACCCTCGAAATGTACGCCGGCGTGCCGCTGGAATTCTCCGTGTCGCACCTGCCGATCATCCCCGCCGGCTCGCTGTCCTTCGAAGTCGACGCCGGCGTCGAAGGCGCGCTGGTCTCCCTGACTCAGAGCGGCGTGATCATCGGCAAAGCCTACACCGACTCCGACGGCGTGGCCTTGATCGAATTCGCCGAGGCGCTGACCAGCGTCGAGAACGTCCACCTGGTCATCACCCGTCATCAGTATCGAGCGTACGAAGACGATCTGCTGGTCGGCGCGACTGCCGACGGCATCGTCGGTCTGGATAAAACCGCCTATCGCGACGGCAACACCGCCAACCTGTCGCTCTCCGACGCCGATCTGGCCGGCAACGGCACTTACAACCTGTTGATCTACAGCGATACCGAACCGACCGGCGAAACCGTCGCCTGTGACGAGTTCGAAGACATGGGCGCGTTCTTCGGCAGCATCCTGCTGACCGACGCCGCGCCGGTCGAGGGCAACGGCCAGTTGTCCATCAGCGACGGCGATACGATCACCCTGTACTACTACGACGCGGACAACGGCACCGGCAGTCCGGAGGAAAAAACCGACACCGCCGCCGCCGACACCGAACCGCCGACCTTCGCCGGCCTGGCGACCATCCTGGGCGGCGACACCAAGGTCACCATCAGCTGGGCTGCGGCAACCGACCTGACTCCGCCGATCAGCTATCAGATCTACCGCGCCGAAACCAGCGGCGGTCAGACCTTCACCACACCGACCGCGGAAATCTCCGGCACCGAGTACGTCGACTCCGGTCTGCCCAACTTCGTTCGTTACTACTACGTGGTCCGCGCGACCGACGCCTTCGGTCACCAGGACGCCAACACGATCGAGCTCAGCGACTGGACCGTCGGCCCGATGGTTATCTGGGAAGAGGACTTTGACGACAACGAGTCCGGCATTCCCGACACCTGGGAAATCATCGACGGCGGCACCACCGGTTACACCTGGAACAGCGAAAATCCGGGCGGCCGCTCCAACGGCAACTGGGACGGCGTGTTCGCCATCGCCGACTCCGACTACACCGGCTCTTCCGTGATCTGGAACGATGCGCTGATCACCGAGCCGATCGATTGCGAAGGCTATTACGACATCCGCCTGGCCTTCTCGCACTACTACAACTACTACAGCGGCACTGACGACAACGCTTACATCCACATCTCCAACGACGGCGGCACGACCTGGGACGAAGTCGTGCACTGGACCGGCAGCGACCGCAGCGGCGTCGAAGACCTCGACATCTCCGAGTGGGCCGACGAACAGGCCGACGTCCGCATCAAGTTCACCTACACCGGCCAGTACGACTACTACTGGGGCATCGACAACCTGCAGTTGATCGGCATCGGCGCACCGGTTGCCGACTTCACCGCCGACCTCACCACCGGTGAAGTTCCGTTGGAAGTGGCTTTCGATCTGGAAACCCAGGGCATCATCACCGGGTACCTGTGGGAGTTCGGCGACGGCGCCACCTCCACGGTCGAGAACCCCACCCACACCTATGACGAAGCCGGCATCTTCTCCGTCGCCGTGACCGTCACGGGCATGGGCGGTTCGCGCACGGTGACCAAACCCAATTACATCGTGGTCACCTGCCCCGATCCGACCCTCGACTTCGAGGCCAACGTCACCACCGGCGATGCGCCGTTGGAAGTTCACTTCACCGATATGACCTCGCTCTACGGCGGCTGCGAGCCGACCAGCGTGGAATGGGACTTCGGCGACGGCGACACCTCGACCGATGAAAGCCCGGCCCACACCTACGACGACGCGGGGACCTACACGGTGAAGTTGACCTACACCACCGAATACGGCTCCTTCGAAGTGACCAAGACCGACTACATCACCGTCAGCGAAGGCGCCGATGACGACACCGGCGACGATGATACCGGCGACGACGACACCGGCGACGACGACACCGGCGACGACGACACCGGCGACGACGACACCGACGATGACGACACCGGCGACGACGATGACGATGACGATGACGACGATGACGATGACGATGACGACGATGGTTGCGGTTGCTGATCGCTAGCAAAAACAAAAAAGGCGGGGCTTCGGTCCCGCCTTTTTCTTTAATAATTAATCCTACCGCCAACTGGCCACTTATATCTAGAAATTTATAATTTTCCTCCGGATCCACTGCGCGATATGTTCACCGGCGCGCCCGCCGATGTGCTTTATCGCCTGCACGACGATATGACAATGCGGGTACGGCGCTTCGTGCAGCGTCGCCCAGTCGTAAACGTACGGAAACGCGAAGCATGCTTGCGGCCGGCGATGCGGCGCGGTGGCGAACAACGTGCACGAGTTGGTCGCGGCGTCGAAGGCGCGGCAGGTGAACCACGATCCTTCCTCGGTCGGCGGCGGATCGTCCAACGGCACGAAATACTCCAGCACCGCCTCCAGATCCGGCGGCAGGCCGTTCGTGTCGCCCGCGCGCCATCGCCGCTCCCACTCGCGAAGCGTTTCGTCGGTGACGCTCAAAAAAAACGCGCGGCAGCAAGTGCCGCAGCGGGCGCAGGCGATCGAGGTCGGGATGTCGTCGGGCACGCGAATCGCGCCCCAGGGCGTGTCGATCAACGCCATGAACGTCCGCTCCGCTTAGGCGAGCGCTTTCGCCGCCCGCTTCAACCGCCTCTTTTCCTTGCGCCGCTGTCGCCAGGCGGGAATGTCGTCGATCATGATGCGGTAGATGCACGGGATGACGAACAAGGTCATCAGCGTCGAGGCCGCCATGCCCCAGACGATCACCGCCGCCAGCGGCGCCCAGCTTTCGCTGCGTCCGCCCAGGCCCAGCGCGGTCGGCAGCAAGCCGCCGATGGTCGTCAGGCTCGTCAGCATGATCGGCCGCAGGCGCAGCCGTCCCGCGCGCAGCAGGCTCGCCCATTTGCCGTCGCCGTTCACGCGCGACTTGTTGATGAAGTCGATCATCACGATCGCGTCGTTCACCGCGACGCCCGCCAACGCGACCATGCCGTACAGCGTTACGATCGACAGCGGGCTGCCCGACACCAGCAGGCCGACCATCGCGCCGATGAACGCGAACGGAATGGTGAACAGGATGATGATCGGCTGGAAGAAGCTTTTAAACTGCCCCCCCAGAATGACGAAAATCAAAAACACGCCGATCAGAAACAGGCGCTGCAGCGATGCGAACGATTCCTGAAACTCCTTGTACTGGCCGCTCATGTCCAGGTGATAACCCGGATACCGTTTGGCCATCTCGTTCTGCCAGAATTGCGTGATCTGCGCGTTGATGCCGTACAGTTGATTCGCGTACTCCGGCGCGATGTCCGCCGACACCAGAATGTAGCGCTCCTGATCGATGCGCTCGATCGACGGCCACGCGTCGACCACCTCGGTGCGCGCCACCGCCTTGAACGGCACCCACACCACCTGGCCCGTCGCCGTCATGCCCGGAATCTTGAGCCGATCCAGCGAGTTCATGTCCTTTTCATACCGGCGCGGATAACGCACTAGCACTTCGACTTCGTCGTTGCCGTCGCGGTAAGTCGTGGTGATCAGCCCCTCGAAAGCCGTGCGCAAAAACGACGCCACGCTTTGCAGGTCCAGCCCGTAATAGGCCGCCGCCGCCTCGTCGACGGTCACCCGCACTTCCTTCTTCTGGCTTTTCCAATTGTCTTGAATATCCACCACGCCGGGAATCGTCTTGAGCTTCTGCTTGAGCAGATCGGAAATTTCGATCAGCGGTCCGAATTCGCGCCCCAGCACGCGCACCTCGACCGGCCGTCCCGTCGGCGGCCCGCCGTGCGCCTTTTGGAAACGCAGCTTCTCCAGCCCCGGCACCACGCCGATGCGGTTGCGCAGATCGTCGATGATCTCGTCCAGCGCGCGCCGCCCCTCTTTCTTGGACACCAGCTCCAGCGACACTTCGCCCACGTTGCTGGAAAAAACCCAGTCGGTCTCCGTGCGCATCAGGCCGACGATGCCCTGCACCGATTTGATTTCGCCGGACGGCAACTTGCCCGCCGACCGCTCGATCTGCTCGACGATCTTCCCTGTTTCCTCCAGGCTCGTGCCCGAAGGCATTTCGATGAACACCTGGAACAGGTTGATCTCCTCGTCGCCGAACAACTCGACGCCCACGACCGGCACCACCATGCCCGCGGCGATCAGCAGCAAAAACACGCCGCCCATCACCCAGCCGCGCCGGCGCAGCAGCTTGGCCAGAAAGTGGCTGTATGACCGCGTCAACGAACGCAGCCACGGCGGCGATGCCGCGGCCTTGGTCTTCTTGCTCGTCCACTCCGCGAAGTGCGACGGCAGAATGATGAACGCCTCGACCATGCTCGCCGCCAGCACCAGGCACACGATGATCGGGATGATCCGCATGAACTTGCCCATGATCCCCGGCATCAGCATCAGCGGCAGAAACGCCGCCACCGTGGTCAGCGTCGCCGAAATAACCGGCATGGCCACTTCGTGCGCGCCGTCCAGCGCCGCCTGGTGCAACGGCTTGCCCATCTGGTAATGGCGGTAACAGTTCTCGATGATGATGATCGCGTCGTCGACCACGATGCCCAGGACCAGGATCAGCCCGAACAGCGAGTTGCCGTTGAGCGAGTTGCCCGAGTAGTACATGAAAATGAACGTGGTCAGAAACGTGACCGGAATGCCCAGCGCAACGAACAGCGCATTGCGCGCGCCGATCGCCAGGTACAGAAAGATGATCACCAGGATCAAACCGAGCGCCGCGTTGTTGCGCAGCACGTCCATGATGTCCTTGATCTCGATCGACGTGTCGCCGCTCAGCACGATCTGCGCGCCCGCCGGCAGCGTCGGCTGCACTTCCGCCACCAGCTTCTTGATGTCCTCGATGATCGCGATCGTGCTCGCCGCCGCGCGTTTGGATACGTTGATCGACACCGACGGCTGACCGTTCAGGTGCACCGCCGTGCGCACTTCCTCGAAACCGTCGGTCACCTGCGCCACGTCGTTGATCGTCAGCGCGTTGCCGCCGGGCAGCGAACGCACCACCACGCGCCGGATGCGGTCGGCGTTGTCGAAGCGCCCGATCGTGCGCAACAGAAATTCCTCGCGCCCCGCCTCCACCTTGCCCGCCGGCACGTTGCGGTTGGACGCGGCCAGCGCCAGCGCCACCATGTCCGGCGTCAGCGAATGCGCCTCCAGCTTTTCCGGATCGACCTCGATCCACACCTGGCGCTCGTTCGTGCCGGTCATCTCGGCCTTGGCCACGCCGTCGATCATCATCACGCGCCGCCGCAGGTCGGTGATCAAATGCCGCAGTTCCATGTCCGTCAGCGGTCCGCCCAGGTTGATCGTCACCAGTGGAATCATCTCGGTCGTGTCGAACTCGTTGTAGTAGATGTCGTCCACGTCCTCCGGCAGGTTTTGCACGCGGTCGACTTCGGCCTTCAAATCCAGGAAGCGCATACGAAACAACTCGTCGCTGATCGTCCCGAACTTGACCATGATGAACGCGCCGCCTTCGCTCGACTGGCTGTAGATCTCTTCGATGTCGCGGACGTCCTGAATCTCTTCCTCGATCGGAATGGTCACCAGTTGCTCGATTTCCTCGCTGGACGCGCCCGGCCAGGGTACGATGATGAACGCCCAGTTGAACTTCACCTCGCTGACCAGTTCGCGCGGCAGATCGAAAAACGCGAACAGGCCGGTGATGATCACCGTGGCCATCAGGATGTTCACCAGGACCGGATTTTCGATCGAAAGCTTGATGATGGAGCGCATCGATCAACCCTCCGTGGGTTGATTGTCGGTGGGCGTCGCTTCGGCGGCGGGCGCCGCTTCGGCAGCCGGCGGCTCCACGCGCACGCCGTCGCGATTGACGATCTGCAATTTGCTGCCGTCGTTGATCGACCGTTGCCCGATCACCACCAGCAGATCGCCGGGGGCTAACCCCTCTTCAACCAGCACCCGCTCGCTGTCGCGCGGCCCGAGTTTCAGCGGTCGCGCTTGCGCGACATAGCCGCCCTCGGCTTCAACGGCGACGTACGCGCCCTGCATGCCGTTGAGTTGTACGACCTGGTCGCGCACGATCACGACGCTCTCCGGAATCTGTGCCAGCTCGACGGCCACCGCACAACGCATCCCGGCCATTAGGCGACCGTCGGCGTTGTCGATTTCCACGCGCACCGGGAACGAACCGCTGGCCTTGTCGGCCGCCACGCCCACACGCGTCACGCGGCCGACGAACTCCTCGTCGCTCAGCGCCGGCAGCGTCACCGAGACCGGCATGCCCGGTTGCGCGCGCATCACTTCCATTTCCGACAGGGCCAGATCGACCTTGAGCACCGCGTCTTTGACCACCGTGAGAATCGGCGTGCCCGGCGCGGCCAATTCGCCGACCGAAGCCGAGCGGGCGCTCACCCGGCCGGAAAACGGCGCGCGAATCACCGTCTCGTTCAGGTTGCGCGCGGCCAACCCATAGGACGCTTCGGCCAGTTGCAACCGCGCCGTCGCCGCATCGTGCTGGGTGCGGATCTGATCCATCTCGGCCTGCGAGATGTGACCCTTGGCAAATAACTTTTTCGCGCGCTTATAATCCTCGTCGGCCAGCTTGGCCGCCGATTTCGCCGAAGACAATTCCGCCGCGGCGCTCTGCCGGGTCAGCGCATAGGTCGCCTGATCCAGCACCACCAGCGCCTGCCCCTGGCGCACCTTGTCGCCCAGGTCGGCGCGGATGGACCGCACCTTGGCCGACACCTCGGCGGTCAGCATGGCCTCTTCCTGCGCCTGCAAGATGCCCGTGGCCGTGATGCGCTCGATGAACAACTCCGGTTCGATCGTGCGCACGTCGACCGGCCAGGTTTCGCGCTGATGATCGCCGCCCAGTTTTTCCGATACGCGCACGTTGCGGTTGTAATAGGCGAAAGCGATCGCCGCCGCCAACACACCCAGCAAAACCAACACCACCAACCGCCGCCGTCCGTTCCCCGTCCGGTTCGCTTTCATGCACAATCCCTTATTCACTACAAAAAATTATTCGGCCTTCGCCGTCACGTATTCCCATTCGGCCATTGCCGTATTGAAGTCGCTGATCGCCGCAATCAAATTCGACTGCGCGTTTTTATACGCCAACTGCGCGTCCAGCAACTCGAGGTTGGTCGCCATCCCCAGTTCGCTGCGGTTGTTGACGATCTCCAAATTCGCCGCGGCGTGTTTCTTCGCCTTGAGCGCCGACACCACGCGCAGCCGCGCGGCGCGCAAATTCAGCTTCGCCGCGTAGGTGCGCTGCAAAAACGTCCGTTCGTACGATTCCGCGCCCATGCGCGTGGCCTGCGTCGTGCGGCACGACCGGCCGATGCCGCTGACCGCGCCGAAGCTCTGGAACAACGGAATCTCCACGCTGATGCCCATCGTCCAGGACGTGTCCTCGTCCGGGGCCATCGTGTCGTTGGTTTCCCAACTGTAGTTATAGGTGAAATTGATGTCCGGCAGCAGCGCGCCCACCGATTCCACCGTGCCGATCTTGGCCAGCGTGACGTTGTTGTCCTCCGCCTGCACCGCCGGATGCCCGCCGACGTTCAACTGCTCCTGCGTGCCCGCCAGCGCCGCCTGTTCGGCAATGAGCAACTGCTGCGGATCAACCGCCACGTTCATCTCCGGTAGATCGTACGTGGTCGTCACCGGCTCGCCCAGCACCTGCGCCAGCGCCATGCGCGACTGCGCCAGCGCGTTCTCCGCCTCGGCCACCGCGCCTTCCGCGCTCGCCGCCTCGGCCTCCCAGCGCAGCACATCGCTGACGGTCACCCGCCCGACGTCCTGCTGCGCCTTGACCAAGGCCAACGACTGTTGCGCCAGCGCCAGCGATTCCTGCGCCACGCGCACCAATTCCTTGGCCGACAACGCGCCGTAATACGCCTTTTTCACTTCCAGCGACACCTGCAAGTGCGCGTCCTGCGCGTTCAGCTTGGCCGAATCGCGCGAAACGACCGCCGAGTGAATCGTCGCGTATTCGCGCGCGCCGTTGAAGATCGGCTGCACCACGCTGATCGAACTCGTGTAGTTGTCTTCGTACAGCGACGGTTCGACGTCGGGATTGTACTGCCGCGTCATTTCCAGCGCTTCGTCGGCGGCGTCCAGCGTATCCTGATCCGGCCGCGTCCAGGTCGTGTTGTAGTACACGTGCGGCAGCCACACCGAGATCGACTCGCCCAGTCCCCAGTTCGCCGCCGAGGCGCTGTACTGCGCCGCCTGCAACAAGCGGTTGTTCTCCAAAGCGATCTCGATCGCCCGCTCCAACGTCAATTCCTCGGCCCACGCCGGCGCGGCGATCGTCAGCACGATCAGCAACAACGCGACAACCGACGCCCATTTGTTCATCGCTGGTTCTCCTTCCGCTTGAATCGAGCGAGAAATTCCTTCTCCATGACCGCCAGATCCTTCTGGCCTTCGAGATTGAATTCGATGTCCACTTCGAGGAAATCGCCCAACGTCTTGCCCTCGTACAGGTCTTTGGTTTCCACAAAATCGGCCAGCTCGACCAGGTAGTCGTACTCGGCCTGCAAATGCGCGACCTGGTGCCTCTCCAGCATCATCACGATTTCCGGCAGATGCGGATTGCGCGCCATGAACGATTTCTGGTCGGTCAGAAAATCGATCGTCGCTTTCATCATCTCCGCCCGGCCGCGTAAAATATCGACCATCCGCTCCCGGTCCACGTGCCAACCGAAAAACAAACCCATGTCCAACGGCATGAAAAATTTGTGAATTTTGGTCAGATTCTCTTCCAACATCACCAAAAACGCCGCCCGGCCCTTGTCGGTAATGCGGTACACCGTGCGCGCCGGGTTGCTGCCCTCTTTCTCGCGCCGCACCGGCTCCACCAGACTCTCGTGGGCCAGCCGTTCCAAGGCATAGTAGATGGACCCGAACTTGATATCGGTCCAGTCTCCCATAAAGCGTTCCATCACCTTCTTCAGCTCATAACCGTAAAAATCCTTCTCCCGCAGGAAACCCAAAATTGCCAATTGTACACTCATCGTATAACGCCTCTGTGTTGATGTGATCCGGTAGCATCCTCAAGTATTTGGACCAAACTATGCAAAAATAAATATATGTCAACCGGACATCCTATTTGCTCAACGAAGCGATTCGGGTTACGTTCAGAAAATCACTTTTTCCAGAGGTGTCCCCGGTGCGAAAAATCCTCGGCTCGCTCCTGTTGCTGATCCTCCTGTTTGCCGCTTGCGCGCCGCGGGAAACCGACTACCTGCGCGCCGTGCTGCAGTTCGCCGACGCGCAACCCACCGTGCTGCTGGTGTCGCTGCCCGATCGCGTCAACCTCGTCACCGTGCATCCGACCCTGGCCGGGCCGGCGGAAACCCAACTGGAAACGACCGCCGCGCCGATCGACTTGCATGAAATCGGGCCGCTCTGGGCCGACCGCATGCCGCGCACGCTGAACTTCTTCCGCGACGTGCGCTTCGTCGCCTCCGCGCCCGCGGACGATCTGGTCCGGCGCCTGGCGACCGATCCGCGCCGCGCCGGCCGGCCGGGCTATCGCCTGCTGGAGCCTTACCGCGCCGCGCCCCCGGCCCGCGACCAACTGGCCGCGCCGCCGCCCGCCGAGGTCGACCTCGACGATCCCCGCGCCGAGCATTGCCTGCTGCGCGTCGAAGTGCCGGTCAACCACCTGCCCACGCCCCGTTGGCGCGCCTTCTCGCCGGGGCGGATCGCGGAGAATTTCAACGCCGACCTGCTCCTGTTGATCAGCCTGGATCACATCTCTGTCTTTAACACCGGCGAGCGCCCAAAAGTTCACTACCAAATGAGCGCGGCCCTGGTTGATTTGCGCAAGCCACTGCTCGCCGCCGCCTTCGCCCTGCCCCTCGACGGCAACCGTGTGGGCGGACCCGGCGGGGTCGAAGCCGCTCTCTGCAAGAATATCGATGAACTGCGCGCCGACGATTGGCGGGCGCTACGGCAAATGCTTGCCCCCCTCGGCGAGCGCTACGGCTACCTGCTGGCCACGCAAATGGGCTGGATCGGCGAAGGCCGTCTCGCCGAACAGGCCGTGCTCTGGCAGAAAGAAAACGAACAGGCGCTGCAACGACTGCACGGCGACTAACGGAGGTTACTTCCCTGCCGCCAACCGTTCGGCCACCCACCGCAGGGCGTCGCCCAGATTTTCCTCGATAAACGGAATGTCGTGATTGCCCGGCCGGATCTGCCGGTCCGGTTCGATCGTCGCGCCCAGCTCCTTGGCAACCGGGTTGAATACCGGCACGGTAGCGTCGATGTTGAAATCATCGTTCTCGCCGACCACGTACCAGATGTGCACGCCGGTCAGGTCCGGCTTGGCGTCGCGCAGCCGGTCGACCGGATTGGCCGCGCGCACTCGCTCCCACACCGGTTTGTCTTCGGTCCACACGATGCCCTGCACGCGGTCGGAATCGAACACGGGATACAAAAACACCTTCTCGGTGAACAGGTACGCCTGGCGCGGATTGACCACCATCGGCCGGTTCTGATCGTCCGTGGTCAGCGGCTTGTAGCACGCCGGATCGTAATTGAGCGTGCGCTTGCCCTGGCAGCTATAACGCAGATCGACCGCCGGGTAGAACGCGCCCACGTTCGGATACCGCTGCGGCTCGTCGATCATCATGTTCAGCGCGATCGTGCCGCCCATCGACGCGCCCAGCACGATCGTCCCGGCCGGATCGCGCCGCACGTTGTAGGTTTCCTGCAGGAAGGGCACCAGCTCGTTTTTCAGATGGTCGGCGAAACGCCCCAGGTTCGAGTTGACGCCCCAACTGCCGCCCGTCTCGTCCCACTGGGTGACCGGATTGTCCAGGCCGTTGCCGCTCAGCGACATGTCCGGCAGCGCCAGCACCACCGGCGGCAGCCAGCCGTCGTTCATCGCCTTTTCCATCTGCGCGATCAGCGCCCGGGCGACGTGATGCGGCCGTTGCCCGAAGCCGTGAAAGGCGATGACCAGCGGCAATGGTTCGCCGTCCTTGCGGTAGTTGCTCGGCAGATGCACCAGCAGCGCCCGCGGCGCGCCGAGGATCTCCGAAGGCATGCCCGGCTGACAGCGCACTCCCAGCCCGCCCAGCGACATCCCCCGCTCCGGATCGGGCGTGAAAATGCCGCGCCGGCAGCCGTTATCCATATACGCATCCAGTTGTCCCGGGCCGTCGTACACAAACGGCGGCGACGCCCACGGCACCACCCGCCACTCGTCTTCACTCAGTTCGGCGGGCAGCGGCATGGCTTCGTCTTTCGCGTCCAGCAACTGCCAGACAATGTAGCCGATCGCCGCCAGCACCAGCAGCACCGGCGCCAGACAACCAATGATCAGCAGCCCGCGGCGGGGCGGATTTTTGGCCGGTGCGTTGTCGGTGGTCATCGCTTACCTCCTGGCCCGCCGTTGTAACACCAATTCCCCCTTCGCTCCAACAATTATCCGAGCCGGATGCTGGCCAGAAAGCCCGGCAGCGTGTGCCACCGGAAGTAGGTCACCGAACGCGAGACGATTTCGCCGGTGCTTTCGACGAACAACGTGCCGTGGCACGTCGTGTGCGTACGGTGCAGGTTCCACGGGCGCAGGTCGACCTTCTCGCCGATGTACTGGTAGTCCGTGCCGTCGGCCTCGAAGGTGAATGTATAGCGGATTTTCGCTTCGGTGAAATAATGCAGTTCCAGCGAGCCGAGCACCGGCGTGTTGCGGCACAGCCCTTCGATGTCCACGAAGCCTTCCAACTCGTTGTACATGAACTTGCCGCCCAGCGGATTGAGAAACTCGCCCACGTGCTTGGGACCCCAGGTAACGCGATATTCCATAAAACGATCGCCCGGTTCGCCGTAGCCCGGCTCGAATTGGTGCGTGCCGGTCATCACCTCGTCCATGCAAAAACCCAGACGCTTTTGGCGCAGCATTTCCTGCAATTGCTCGAAACGGCCCATCTGTTTCCCCGCAAGTCGGTTGGTAGGCGCTTACTGTACACCAGCGCGCGCCACGCGGGAAGCGGACCGTCCCGCGCGAAATGCGCCTTTCATTTTCCCGAACGAAACGGTATGCTACCGGCCAAATTTACATCCGGATGGCAGATCATCCGCATGAGTGGGGGCCTTATGCCGAATCTGCAAATGGTGTTCTTCGGGCTGATCGCCCTTTCGTATATGCTGATTTTGATCGTCACGATCACCGGTTTCCTCAAACTGGTCCTGCGTGAAAACGCGACGATCAAGATCATCCATAAGTTCGCCGTGCCGCCGTCCATCCTCTTCTGGGTGCTGGTCATGTACGGCGCCATCGCCTACAACGCCGGCAAGGTGATCACCCTCGTCACCTTCTTCACGCTCTTTCTGGCGTTGGTTTTCGGCGGCGCGCTCACCGGCTGGCTGGTCAAACCCGGCCTGCGCCGCGTGCTGCACATGATCCTGAGTTCCCTGACGTTCCTCCTGTTCACGTACTTCATTTTCGGCGTCATGCTCGCCCGCGCCTAAGCGCCTGACAGTCGCCGCCGAACGCGCTATCATCGCCCCATGCCGCCGACAACCCAACAACGAAAGAAAACCGATTCGCTGCGTCGGATCTTGTTTATCGCCCTCATCGTGGTGACGGCTTGCGCCGGAGCCGGAGTGCTGGCGATCAAACACCTGTGGCGCGACGCGCCCGGACGGCCGACCGATCCGCCCGCGATCGTCGTCATCGAACGCGGCGCCGGTGTGCGCTCCATCGCCGCCAATCTGACCGCCCACGGCGTGATCGCCGATGCGCGCGGCTTTGTCCTGCTGGCCAGGTACGAAAACGTCGCGGGGAAAATCAAAGCGGGCGAATACGCCATCGCCCACGGTCTGCCGCTGCGCACAGTGCTTTCACAACTGATCGACGGCAAAACGGTCAAACATCGGTTCACCGTCATCCCCGGCGAGACGGCCGCGACGGTTGCCGACAAGCTGATTGCCGCCGGGCTCGATCCGAAAAACGAGGCGCACGCCCTGCTCACCGATCTCGATTTTCTCAATCAGGTGCAAATCTACGCCTCATCGCTGGAGGGCTACCTCGCGCCCGAGACGTATCTCTACCAACGCGGCGACGACGCCCGCGCGCTGTACAAGCGCATGGTCGGGCAATTCAACCGCACCTGGCCTTCGCTGCTCTCGACCTCCGCCAAGCATGAACTGACCGACGCGCAACTGATCACGCTGGCCAGCATCGTCGAAAAAGAAAGCGGCTACGCGCCCGAAATGCCGAAAATCGCCCGCGTGTTTCTCAATCGTTTGCGCGCGAAAATTCCCCTGCAGGCCGATCCCTCGGTCATCTTCGCCCAGGGCAAGGATTTCAAGGGTCTGCTGACCAAGGCGATGTTGCGTGCCGATCATCCATACAATACCTACACGCGCCGGGGCCTGCCGCCGGGACCGATTTGCAATCCGAGCCGCGACGCCCTGGCCGCTGTGCTCGCCCCCGCCGCGGGCGACTGGCTGTACTTCGTCGCCGACGGGCTGGGCCGGCACGTGTTTTCCACCACTCTGGAGCAGCACAATGAAGCGGTGCGCAAGTATCGCCAAACGCAGAAATAGCCTCGCCGCGTTGCTGGTCGTCCTGGCGCTGCTGTGCGCCGGGTGCACCACCGTGACGCGGCCGGATCCGACCGACTTTTCCGGCACGAAACACCACGAGGCGTTCGGCCTCTCGCTGACGTTGCCCAAGGCCTTCAAGCGTTTCGACGAGGGAACGGCGGTCGCCTTCCGGCCCGATCCCCCCTCGCGCACTTCGCCCGGCGTGCTCGTCCAGCGTCACGACAAGGCGAACGCCCTGCGCGTGCTTGACGCCGCTTACCGGAAAATTGCCACGCAGATGTCCGGCCTGCCCGAGCCGATTCAAGGCCGCGTCGGCGAACAGGAAGTCATGGGCATCTATTCCGAGCTGGTCACCCATTTGATCTGGATTTACGCGCCCACCCGGGGCGACACGGTCTGGACGCTGCAGATCATCGTCCCCGTCGACTGGACTGACGAAACCGCGTTGACCTTCCACGATTTCGTTTGCCAAAATGTGCGCTTTCCGTAAGATGCACGTCATTGACTCACGGGATGCGGCAAAGTAAGATCGCCCCCTCTTGTGAGTAAAACCCGGAGGTTTTG
Source organism: uncultured Pseudomonadota bacterium (assembly GCA_937967875.1). Classification (GTDB taxonomy): domain Bacteria; phylum Lernaellota; class Lernaellaia; order Lernaellales; family Lernaellaceae; genus CALBTQ01. Next base: position 2,670 of record CALBTQ010000448.1, on the reverse strand, counting down.
GTGCGTAGCACGGCCATCTGGCTACTGATCGTGTCGTTGCTTCTGGCGGGCGTCGTCGCCTGCGAGGAAGATAGCGAGGATATTGGCGAAGGCGGGGTGTTCGACAGTCCGACCGGCATCGCCATCCACTGGCCGTACGCCTACGTGACCAACGCCAACTTCGACCTGTCCTCGGGCAAGGACGGCCATCTGAGCGTGGTCGACCTGCGCATCGCCCTGGAGCGGCGCGACCGGGCCGTCATCCGCACAGTCGAAACCGATCCGTACCTGAGCAAGATCATCCTCAACGCCGAAGGCTCCGTCGCCTACGTCGCCGAACGCCGCCACAACACGGTGCTGCTGTTCGACCTGACCGATCCGGCTCAACCCGACCTGCTGGACTTGGACGACAACGAAGATGGTTCCCAGGGCATCACCGTCGGCCGTCAACCCTTCGGCCTGACCCTCACCCCCGAGGAAGACCGCCTGCTGGTCGCCTGCCTGTCCTCCGGCGTCGTTTCGGTCGTCGATCTCGCCGCGCAGCAACTGACCAAAAACATCGCGCTCTCCTCGGGCGTCAACGAAATTAAAATCGACCCCGCCGGGCGCTACGCCTACGTGACCAACAAAATGGCCCCCGGCATCACCATGATCGACGTGGAAACCGGCAGCTACGCCGCCGCTTTCGATACCGGGTTGTCTTTCAGCCTCACCGCTTACGACAATCGCGGGCTCGCTTTCACACCCGACGGCGACCGCCTGTTCGTCGCCGCGCGCAATCCCGGCGCGTTGCTGATGGTCGACGCGACCAAGCTGCCGCTTTATCCGGAAGACGCCGTGCTGCGTCTGCTGCCCACCGACCTGGGCCCGTCGGCGGTCACGGTCACGCCCGACGGCGGCGAGGTCTGGGTGACCAACTTCGTCAGCAACACCGTCTTCGCCTACGACACCGACAACGGCGATCTGCTGGGCGTCATGCGCACGGGCGCGGGCCCCAACGACATCGCCATGTTCGCCGATCCGGTCGAGCCGGATCACTACTACGCGCTGACGGTCAACTTCAACAGTCACAACCTCACGTTGCTCGACGTGCGGTCCAAGGAGGTCATCTGGGCGATCCCATGAAAATCCGGACGACCATACTGTTTTTGATCCTCGCCCTGGCCGTCGGTTGCGGAGGCGGCGGCTACGACGCCGGCGACACGGTGCGCCATTTTTACGGCCCGACCGAAATGGCCGTCGAACCCAACGTGCTGCAGGAAACCGGCCCGCTGGTTTACACCGTCAACACCGCCGGCGCCAACCTGACCGTCATGGAAAGCATCGGCTTCGAAATCGTCAAATCCTACACCTCCGATCGTTACAACGAAAAAGCGATCTGGCTCGGTGAAGCGCCCATCGACATCGCCGTCACGCCCGACGGCGACCGCCTCTACGTCACCGACGCCCGCACCGACGCCGTGCGTCTGGTCGAGCTTTACGATCCCTGGCCGGTAACCGTCGCCGACCTCGTCCTGCGCGACGCCCGCGTGGCGATTGTGCCGGTCGCCTACGCGCCCGACACCTACGCCGCCGTCGTGCCGCCCGCCTGGGAAGCGCGCCACGAGGTGTGGTTCACCGACCGCGACAACGACCGCCTGCTCGTCTGGGATCATCAGCGCCAGGCCCTGGTCGACGCGGTCGAGCTGCCCGCCGAGCCGGTCAACGTCGAAGTCAGCCACGACGGCGAAACCGTGTACGTGCTCGACGTCGACGCCAACCTGCTGATCGTCGACGCCGCCGCGCGCGAACTGACCGGCGAAGCCGTCGACCTCGGCGGCTGGCCCACGCGCCTGGTCGAGACGCTCGACGGTTCGACCCTCTTTGTGCTCAACAACGATCCGCCGCGCCTGCAGGTCGTCGAAACCGACCGCTGGGCGTTGACCGAAGACGAAATCACTTTCCCCCTCGCCATCAACGGCATGACCCTGTCCACCGACGGCCAGAAGGGATTCATCAGCAGCGACGACGGCTACGTCTATTACTTCTTCGTCGAGCCGCGCCGCGCCTGCGGCTCGGCCGCCGATCGTCCGTACTTCTACGACGAAGGCCGGCGCAGCAACCCGACCCTCGAGGACATCGCCACCACCGACTGCGTCACTCGCGATGAAGAGTGGGAGCTGACCTTCAAGGAAAACCTCAACGCCTGGCAGGTGGAAGGAACGCGCAGCGGCCTGCAATACAACCTGGCCTACAGCGACCAGCGTTACGAATCCGACTACGGCCACGTGTCCTTCCGCATCCGGCGCGGCGATCTGCGCGAATCCGACGACGACCATTTCAAGTTCCGCACCCGCGTGGGCGTCGCGCCGATCCGCGTCGGGTTGGTGCCCACCGGCATCGCCGTGGCTCCGTATTATTTCGAATTGAGCGAAGACCTGGTTTTCGTCGCCAACTCCGGCAGCCACTCGATCAGCCGGATCTACACCGAGGAAGACGAAAACCTGGGCGCGATCGAATAGTCTTTTCATTTCTGCGGAGATCGTTTCCATGTGCCTGTCGACCGTCGTCTATTTTTTATTATTCCTCGTTGCTTTGATCGTCGTGCTGGCCGCGCTTTTCGGCAACCTCCACGCCAACGACCGCCGGCCCGACGCCGTGCATTTAGATCGGAAGAGCGTCGTGTAGGGAAAGAGTGTAGATCTCGGTGGT